>JALWEL010000231.1 GCA_027014065.1 DHVE2 group archaeon | reverse complement strand
GCTCTGGGTATGGGTGTCGTAAACGTCTTTCATCATGGTTACGAGAACCACGCCCCCGTAGTACTGGGCATGGGCCTTTATGGTTCTCAGGGCTGAAATCACCTTCGGGCCGTCGTAATTGTTTAGGAAGAAATCGAGGGAGTCGATGATTATCCTGAACGGAGGCTTGAGCTTCGAAATCTCGTACGTGATCATTGTTAGAAAGTTTATTTCCTTCTCCTTTTTCTTTCGGGCGGGTGCGAATATCTCATTCACCGGTATTCCCTCTTCCCTGTACTTGCTTATTATCAATTCCTTTTCGAGAACCTTGTGGTAATATTCTGCCCCTACATTCACTATCTGGATATTCGGCTCCCAGCCAAAGTTTTTCATGGTCGTGATAATATCCTCATCTCTCTCGGTGGTGGTGATATACATCACATTCTCCTCTTTTGAACCAGCGGCTGCGAATTGCTTTGCAAAAAGCTCGGTGCCGGAGCCGGGCGAGCCTGAGAGAAGGATGGTGTAACCCTCGGGAACCCCGTCCATCAGCGCCTTATCCAATAGGGGTAAGCCGATGGATACGGTTTTGAACGCCATTTACTCCACCTCCTCCACGTCGTATATGTCGTCGCATACCATGTTCAGCATCGCATCTATTTCCTCTGTGTTCTGCTCTTTCATTGAGAGGATGATCATGTAAGCGTCCCAGCTTCTAAGCGAAGTCACGAGAATGTGGAGAAATTCGGACATGATTTTCGAGCCGTTGTATATGGACATGGAGTTCACGGAATCTAGAATGACTACTGCCTTTTTGTCCGTGTATTTCCTTACGAGGTACTCTATTTTTAGCATTATGTATTCCAGCATCGTGGGGCTCTCGATGTAGAGGAATCTATCGGAAAATTCGGTGCTTTCCTTCATGAGGTGAGAAATGGTATCCACGAAGAACACCCGATTGGATTCGATTCCCAGAAGATTGAATAGGTTCTCTATATTTTTAGAAGGAATTGTGGAAGATACGTAGAACACGTATAAATCGTGTCTCGCTGGAAAAACATCCACTATCGCTCTAAGAACGTCGAAGTACGAATTCACCCCCGTTTTTATCGCTATGGATGAAGCAGAAGGTAATTCCTCTAATTTTCCAACAACGTTAGCTGTGACACCCATCTCATGTCACCTCCGAGCTACCGCCCTTGAGCAAAGGAGCCAATAGAACTCCTATGGGAGTTAAATCAAGAACATACTTCGCTCTGGAATGCGTGGTTCCTCTCATTTTTATCACTTGTATTGTTCTCAGCAGATCCCCTCTGCGCTCCAAGTTCCCCATGAATATGATACCATCCGCTATTGCCTCTTCAACCCCGTACTGCGAATAGCCTTCGGAGGAATGTAAAAGCTCGGAGATGAGGATTGTGGTGCATCCTAAATCGGATAACTCTTTTCCGAGATGTAGGATGAATTCCCTTATTTCTTCTTTAGAAGTCAGACGATAGCAAATTGAAGTTATTGAATCTATTACCAGCCTTTTTATTCCTAACTCTTTAACGATTTTCACAATTTGACTCACCAATATATTCACATCTTCCAGCGTGAATTCCAACTTTTCCAGACCCAATTTCACGTATATTTCCTGCAAATCCACCAGTATCAACTTTTTCTCGTTTATCAGTTTTTTATCGAAGAAATCGTAGGTAATCATATTATCTACTAATTTTTCCGGAGCTTCCGTGACGGATATGTACATGGACCTCTCACCCATAAGAGCTCCGTGAACGAGGAACTCGAGACTTAATGTAGTTTTGCCGGTACCGCAAGAACCGGTGATCAGAATGGTATTCCCCCGAGGAATGCCACCGTTAAGTATGCTATCCAGGCCCGCAATGCCTGTTTTACATCTATCCCGTCCGCCATCTGCCATCTATAATGCTAATGTTCAAATGGTATTTCTATTTTTCTACAGATTCTTGAAGAAAGAGAAAAAAATATTATGTATGAATTACATTTTCCAACGTGAAGATAAGTGTCGTGATAACGGTTAGAAACGAGGAGAAGTACATCTCGTATCTCTTAGATTCTCTCGTCATACAGGAGCAGCCATTCGAGATAATAATAGTGGATGCTCACAGCACCGATAGGACGCGGGATATAGTGAAGGAGTATCAGGATCGGTACGATTTCATTTATCTATATGTGAAGGGAGGATCCAGGGGCGCTGGAAGAAATTACGGCGTTAGCAAGGCGACCGCTGATTACGTTGCGTTCACTGACGGAGATGACCTCGTCAATCCATTCTGGTTGAAAGCCATAAGGAAATCTTTTAAGAATGGGGCGGATGTGGTTGCTGGCAGAACCATTTACATAGGGTATGGCCCATGGGAAAAATTGGAGCGCGTGGAATTGTTTTACAAGGGCTTCGACGTGACCTTTCCCAGTTGCAATTTAGCTTATCGCAAATCGCTTTTCGATGAGATCGGCGGGTTCGACACGTGGTTCATGACCGCTGAGGATATCGATTTGAATATAAGAGCCGTATCGCACGGGGCCCGTATTGAGTACAATCCCGATGCAATAGTTTATCACCGCACCCGCGACTCCTTCTTCTCTTTTGCGAAGCAAGCCTTCTGGAACGGGTACGGGAGAAAACAGTTAACTTTAAAACACGGAAAACTATGGGGGAGGTACAAGCCCCAAAACATGTTTAACCCATCCCAGATGTCATTCTGGGGCACAATTCGCCTCGGATTCGCGTTCATGGGTTACGTGGCTTGTAAGCTCTACGGTGAGAGACCATGAAAGTTAGCATCGTAATTCCGACTTTAAACGAGGAGGATTCCATAGGACACGTGCTGGATAAGATTCCCCACAGCGACAAGTACGATTGGGAAATAATAGTTGTGGACGGAGATTCCAAGGACAGAACGAGGGAAATCGCAGAGGAGAAAGGCGCAAAGGTCATAGTTGAAAAGAGGAAAGGGTACGGAAGAGCGTATAAAACGGGATTTCAGCATGCAACTGGTGAGATCATAGTGACATTGGACGGAGATGATACTTATCCCGCGGAAAAAATACCCGAACTGGTGGATTATTTGCTCGAGAATGATTACGATTTCATATCCTGCGAGAGATTTTCGAAGATGAAGGAAGGTGCCATGGGGATAACCCACAAAGTAGGGAATATGATTCTTACCCTCGCAACCCGTTTGCTTTTCGGAGTGAAGATAAAAGATTCTCAGAGTGGAATGTGGATATTCAAACGCAGCATATTAGATGATTTGGACTTAAAATCCGATGGAATGCCCTTCAGCGAGGAAATCAAGGTGGAGGCGTGGAGAAAATTCAAGTGTGTGGAAATACCCATAGAGTATCGCGAAAGAAAAGGAGAGGTAAAATTGAACACATGGGAAGACGGGCTGAAAAATCTGATTTATCTTTTCAAAAAGAAGTTGGGGAAGGTTTGATTATTCTCCTTCAATTCTGGGAGCTAAGAGATAAGTTACCTTTCCTTTTCCCTTCACTATATCAAACACTATTTTCACAGGGTAATCTTTACCTAAATGTATTGTGATGTACTCAGTTGTATCCATGGCCTTCGCAAGCTTAAGAAGATAATCCACTGGATAGGTGCTCTTCACTGGCTCGTCGCAGTCTATTTCTTTCACCATGTCTTTCTGTAGATTCAATCTCGAGGAATCTTCGTCCCCGCTAGCGAACATCTCGAATTCCGTAGGGGTGACCTGAAGGGTTATGCTATCCGATATCGATTCCGCTGCCTTTATGCCGTTTACGAAATCGCTCTTGGAAATCACAACCTTGGCCGGCAACCCTATGTTGGGAACCTTTGGAACCGAGAGAGCGCTTGCGTCTATGAGTGGCATGCTTCTCGATAAATTTCCTATCAAAAACGTTAGCTTGTTCCCCTCTTTAGTGATTTCCACAACATCGTTGGAGGAGGTAAGCTTGAGTATGTCCTTCACCTTGTCCAAATCAACTCCTAACTCCTCATCTTCCGCTTCGAACTCGATGAAACCATCCTTGGAAACTTCGAGCACTATCATCGCAATATGTGCCGCATCCACTGCCTTAACTTCCATCTTCTCGGAGTTGAGTTCGAATTTTGCTTCGCTCACCAAAGTCAGCAGAAGATTCGTAATCTCCTTGAGGTCTTTCACATCAATTTTCACTCTCATGGCCATCCCTGCGCTTGGTATTTCATGGTATGTTATAAATTTTTCCATCTTTGCATTGCAATTTTTTAAATACTATGGCCCGATTTTCGAGGTATGGGAGATGACGATGTAGAAAATCTTATGAGGGAGAGGAAGAAAAAGAGCATGAGAAATTTCGTAATCTTCGTTGTCGTCATGCTCATTTTGGGTGTGTTAACCCCTTTCATTATTCTGCTTTTAGGCATAATTCTAATGCTCGCAGGAGTATCTGCTATGTACGATTTGGGTACTGTAATCGAGAGCCTGTGGAAAAATTTACCGCGTGAGAAAAAGACCCTCGAGGAAAAAGCTGTTTTCGACAGGAGCTTCTATGAGGGGATAATACTCAGCGGTTCAGGATTTCTCCTTTTCCTCCTTGCCCTCTATCTCATGGGCATGGGCTGGCGGGGAATTTTAGGGATTTAATTACCCACAAGTGTACCACAAAGGTTTTAATATGAGACTTTTATCATCGCCAAAGGTGATTTAAATGGGATACATAGGAGATAAAGATAAGGAATACCTGAAGGGCGAATTCGACAAGTACCTCAAGGAGAAGGTAATGCTTCTCGTGTTCACTGGCGACAACTGCCAGTACTGTAACGTGGCCACCGCGCTTGGCCAAGAAGTTGCGGAGCTGCACGACGCAATAGAATTTCACGAGTACCCGGTGAACGGCGAGGAAGCGAAAAAGTATGGTGTGGAGCACGCTCCTACCGTGGTGATAACAGACGGCGACAAATACGGAGGAAGGATAAGGTACGTCGGTCTTCCCTCTGGATACGAGTTCTCTTCCATGATCGAAGATATAATCGACGTTTCGAGAAGAACCGCTGAAGTTAGCGATGAGGTAAAGATGCAGCTCCAGATGATTGACAAGCCCGTTAGGATTCAAGTATTCGTAACTCCAACCTGCCCCTATTGCCCCAGAGCCGTGAGGACTGCGCACCGCTTTGCCATACTCAACGAGAACATAATCGGAGAGATGGTGGAAGCGATGGAGTTTCCCGAGTGGGCGAATAAGTGGAATGTGATGAGTGTGCCACACATATTGATAAACGAGGATGTGCAGTTCATAGGGGCATATCCTGATGAGCAGTACATAAAGTACGTGGTGGAAGCCTGGAAGAAGATGAAGTGAGGTGATCTCATGAGCATTGGTTTTGTTCTTCCTTCAGCATCTAGGGAGAACAAGGAAGTGGACGTCGCTATAATCGGCGCGGGCCCCGCTGGGCTCAGCGCTGGGATATACGCAATCCGAGCGGGAATGAGCGCAATAATAATCGACAAGGGTAACGCCGGCGGTCTCGCGGAAGAGGCGCCCTTCGTTGAGAATTATCTCGGATTTGAGGGAATAGAGGGAGAGAAGCTTGCAAAGCTTTTCAAAGAGCATGCGATGAAGTACGTGGAGATTTCCGAGAGAAATGAAGTGCGAGATATAATCATGGAAAACGGAAAATTCGTTCTCAAAGCGGAGAAGGGAGAATACACCGCTAAAGCGATAATCTTTGCCACTGGGACCACACACAAAACTATAGGAGTGCCGGGTGAGAAGGAATTGTTCGGGAAGGGTGTTTCTTATTGCGTTACCTGCGACGGATATTTCTATCGCGGAAAAAGGGTTGCGGTGATAGGAGGCGGCAATTCCGGAGCTATTGCGGCAATTTACCTCAAAGATTTAGGTGTTGAGCCTGTGGTTCTTGAGTACATGCCTACGTACATGTGCGAGAAAGCTTATCAGGATATAATCAAAGAGAAAGGGATAAAGTACATCACCAACGCCATGGTGACGGAAATCGCCGGCGAGAATAAAGTGGAAAAAGTGGTGTACAAAGATAGAACGAGTGGAGAAATAAAAGAGGAGAAAGTTGATGGGGTGTTCATATACGTGGGCCTCATTCCAATAAGCGAACTGGCAAAGAAAATAGGCGTGGATACGGATAACAGAGGATACATCAAGGTATCGCCGAAGATGCGCACTAACGTTCCGATGGTTTACGCCGCTGGAGATGTGACGGGAATCGCGGGACAAATCATAATCGCCGCTGGTCAGGGGGCCATGGCTGCTCTGACCGCCTACGAAGACCTCATGCTGAGATAAAAACTTTATTTTTTTATTTTTATGCTTTTTCGTTTCGAATGTAAATTTTAAATAGAAAAAAATGCATGGGTTCAGTATGCTTCTAAAAGCATAGGAGTTGATAGATGTGACGAAAAAAATTATTTTGTTTTTATCGGTAATTTTGGTAGTTGTGCTTTCTCTGCAAGGAATTGCAGTGCAGCATGAAGAACCAGCAGGGAAATCTAATGTGGTCAGATACCCGGAGGAAATACCCATTGATTTGGATGCCAATGTCATATACTCCACGAACAATACAATAACCGGAGTGTCGTTGGTGGGTAAATCAACGGAGGATTACATGGTTGCATGGCAAGAGTCCATAAAGAGAGATGAAACAAACTGGGATACGGATATCTTCACCTACGACTATCCAGCCCAAAGCGTGAATCACTACGGCGTGGTAGGTGAAAATGATTGGGGCTTTTCGGTTTCTTCGAGAAGTGATGGATACTGGGTAGTATGGGAAAGGAACGGGAGCATAGAGAGCAACCACGGAACTCTTCTTGCTAAAGGTAACCTCTACAGTTACTCTGATCCCTCGGTGTATGGTGACAAATTGGCGTTTAAATACACCACGTATTATGAGGAAGGAGGGATTAAAGATATATCGATTGAATACACGACTATAGATAATCCTACAGGGGATATCAAGAAGGTGAATTTTCCCGGTGACCTTATCTATTGCAGTCCGATAATTACAGATGAATATCTCGCTGCCTGCTCTAACATTTACTCTTTTAGCAATGGAAGTCTATGGAATGGTGTGTACCAAGGAGGCATATATGCAATTTACAAGGATTGGGTTATTTCCGCTGGAGTTTGGAATTTCCAAAAGAGCATTTTCATAGATGCGATTAACATAAAGACTGGTGAGTACGAAAGAATAGCCTCTTTTAACACTGGCTACGATTTCTTTGACTCCATATCCTTTGATAATTACCTCGTGGCATTCAGCTACGACTACAGTGGATACATTTACAATGTTTTATCTCATAAACTCTACAAGATTAACAATTATGCAGGGGACGTCTGGCATATTGCCATAGGTGGAGGCCAGGTGGCTTGGACAGATTACTACGGACACAATATTCGCGTGGCCAATGCTCCAGATGTGGGAAGTTTTGTTGAGGTTAAACTTCAGCAATCGCAGACTGGCCTCGATGAGTCACCAAACACCTTAATGGTTATAGATTCACAGGGTAGAAAATATGGATATGATGCAGATTGGAAAATGTACAGGGAAATTCCCGGTGTGGTGGAAGTAAATAACCATGAAGTGATGCTTTTCAGGCTCTCTGCCGGAAATGGAGAGCATTATAAATATCAGGTAATAGGTCTCAACGATGGTAAGTATTCACTTACCATAAAGAGAATCGGGGCGAGCACGAGGGCATCAATAACTGAATTAGTGGTAAAAGCTACGAACATCTCCATAAAGTCCAGAGAGATTAATCAGTACGTGGTGGACTGGCAGAAAGTGGCATCTAAAGCCGCAGACGCGGTAAAATTGAGTATCGATGTCAATGGGGATGGTACATTTGAGAGAGAAATCACCGCTTCCAGTGAGATAACAAACGACGTCAAAGAAGGCACAGGCTTGGACAATATGTTGGGGTTGAACATCGGCGGAATGATGTGCATCGCGGGCATTGCAGTTGTGGTAATAGTAATAGTGCTAATTGTAGTGCTCATCTTTAAAAAGAAAAAATAATTTTTTCTATTTTTTATGGAATTAGTCTCGTTCTGTCCCTCGGGAAGAGCACACATTCCCTTATATTTTTCACTCCTGTTATGATCATTACCAGGCGCTCCAGTCCGAGGCCCCAACCAGCGTGGGGAGGCATGCCGTATCTGAAAGCACGAAGATAGAATTCGAAATTCTCTGGATTTAGACCTTTGCTCTTCATAACTTCAACCAATGATTCGTAAACATGGTTTCTCTGAGCTCCGGAGCTAAGCTCTTTATCGCGGTACATGAGGTCGAATGCCCTTGAGTATTTCTCCCCGTGGGGAAGCACGTAGAACGGCTTAATTTCGAGGGGCCATTTGGTTATGAAGTAAAAATCATCAATTTCTTCGCCCAAAATTTTAAGTGCCTCTGTGGAGAAGTCCTCGCCCCAATCCATGTTCAATCCACGAGAGTTTATTATATCAAGGGCTTCATCGTATGTAATTCTTTTGAAAGGTATTTCTGGTACTTCCCTGCTCTGATTTAGTATTTCGAAGGATTCGTCTTCAATCGCATATTTTATTGCATTTTGTATACCTTTTTCCAAAACGCGCATAGCGTCTTCGTCGTCAGCGAAGCTCATCTCCGCGTCTATTGATATGAATTCGTTGAGGTGCCTCGTTGTGTTGTGCTCCTCAGCCCTGAATGCAGGGGCTATTTCAAAAACTCTATCGAATCCAGAGCCCATTAGAATTTGCTTGTAAAGCTGGGGACTCTGATTCAAAAAAGCGTCCTTCTCAAAGTACTTCACAGGGAATAATTCCGTACCCCCCTCGGTGGCGGTGGCCACTATTTTCGGAGTGTGAACCTCTATGAAATTCTCTTCGATCAGAACTTCTCTTATTCCTCGAAGGATATTGCTCCTAGCAATGAACACCGAGAGAACTTCCGGTTTTCTAAGATCTAAAAATCTGTTCTCTATCCTCGTCTCCATGTCCGCGGAGACCTTGTCGGCGACGCCCAACGGAAGCGGGGATTCCGATTCATTCAGAATTTTTATTTCCTCCGGGAGAATTTCAAAACCTAACTTTGCCTGCTCCGTTTTCTGCACTTTTCCCCGGGCGCAAATCACGCTTTCCCTCGTGAGCTTCGTGTACTTCTTGAAATTCTCCTTCCCTATTATGCTCTTAATCAATGTGAGCTGTGCAAAGCCATAGCGATCCCGGAGAATTATGAAGGCGATTCTTCCCAGAACACGTATATCATGGATCCAGCCGCAAACTTTGACTTCCTCTCCGTCTAAGTTAGAAGCTTCTTTGGTGGTGTGAGTTCTGAACATAGCACCGAAAAAGGGAGGGAGATATTAAAGTTTTACTTGAAGAACTTCTCAACTCTCTTCTTTATTTCCAGCTGCTTTGTTGGAGTTCCGCTCATTATGCCCTCCATCTGCTCCACTTTGCCCACTATCACTATTCCCCTCTTTCCTAACCTGTATTCTATCAGGCCGGTCTCGTGTGTGGGCGAGTGGCTCTTTATTATAGCCAACACTTTCTTTAGCTCCCCGTTAATTTCAGCGAAGAACAGCTTGATTATATTATCCGCCAAGTTTACCACATGCTCATCGCCGAGGACATTGGTTGCCATGATGTCGCTTGTTGTATACGTAATCATAGTGCTTATCCCCATGTTGTGTACGTATTTGATTAAAGAATGAATGAAATCTCTGTATTCTTCATTGTCCGCTAAAATGTTAATCTTGTGGATAACCAGCCTGTTTGCATTTTGAGTGAGAACCTTTAACCTCCACAGAATTTTGAAGATATCGGTGTTTAGGGCATCGATGTAAACAATCTTGCACAATTTGGAGGAATCCTTGATTTCTTTGAGTCCTTCTACTATCTTTTTATCTTCGGATTCGAATGACACATACACTCCTTTTTTACCCTGAGCGCACCCGCTCTTCAGAAATTTCAATCCGAAGAGGTGTTTTCCGGAGCCGGGGAGCCCGGTAATTAGGGTCACATCGCCCGTGTATATTTCGCCCAGCATGTTGTCCAGTTTTTGAATTCCCAAAATGTCGTTTTTATTCGAGTTCTTTTTCTCGGAGAATAGAACTCGAGGATAAACTTCGAGGCCATCTTTCCTTATCTCGAGGCCATGGGTTCCCCCTATGAAACTTGATCCACGGGTTTTGAAAATCTGCACCCTTCTCCTTTTTCCGTCGAAGGTGAGCTTTATCACGGAATCAGCCACATACTCTTCGGAGCCGTACCTGCTCATCCCGTTTACTTCTTCGCTGGTGAATACCGTTGTCACACCGTAGCTTTTTAAATTCTGTGAAAGGTCGAATATTGCACTTCTCACCCGCTTTTCATCTTCATAGTACATGGACAGCGGTGCTATTCCGTCCAATCCCACCAGTTCTATATTATGCACCACTATGCTGCTCGTAATCGCTTCGGTAAGAACGTCACCCTTCAGTATTTCTTTGCCTAAAATTGGCCGCAGGCTTCCAAAGTCCAAATAATTGAATCTTTCTTTCACTTTCTCTAACCGCTCCGCCAATCCTAGGGGTAATTTTCTGACTATGTCCTCCCATGTCTCCTCCAGCGAGACATAAAGAACATTTTTTCCTTCCTCAGCTCCGTTTATGAGATAATTTATAGTGAATAGTGTTTTTCCAGTGCCCCCGCCACCGTAAACTAAATTGAAGCTCTTCTCCACGAATCCACCTTCGATTAGTTCATCCAGATTTTTAATACCCGTGCTCACCCTCATTTTCCCTCTCCTCCACGATTCTTCTTGCTATTAGCTCCGCTAATTTTTCTCCCACGTAGTCGCTCAGTATATTCACCACCTCCCTTATGTATTCCTCCGGTTCTTTCTCATGAATGCCCATTATTTTCTCGTACGCCTCTTCGGCCTCTGCGGGACCCATGAATTTTGAAAGAATCGCTTTAACGCGATTTGGCATGACTTTAACTGCTCTTTCTAACAGGATTTCCCTCCTTTTCAATTCTTCCACGTATCTCCTTATTGCATCTCTAACGAATTCGGAGGGCCCCTTCCATCCATACTGTGGATATTTCTTTATGATATCACCTATTGCATCGTACATGTCCTTTGGAACGCGGACCATTTTATCCTCGCTGTTTCCCACAAAAATAATTAAGATGTTTATTGTATTTAATTTTTTCCAACGATTTACTTCATCTCTTTCCTCTGGAAGATCAGAGTGCCTATTATGGCCGATATTATGAAGTATCCTAACATTATGGCCACGCCTTCCCACAGGTACGGGTTGTATACGGTTATCGTTAATCCTTTTCCCGCGTGTATCACTTGAGAGTGGAGATAATCTCCCATGTAACTTCCCTGAAACACCAGAGTTATTATGCCCGCTGCGTAGGTTATCGAGAACCACGGCTCCACGCTGGCAATCTGCGATACTCCATCGATGATGTTAAACACGAAGAAATAGAGAATCGCCACGATGGTGAGGGCAACCGCGCCGTTCTTGAAGAATGTGGAGAATAAATACGTGAATGCAAGCAAACTCACTAAGAACACGAAGGAATAAAGCATGGAGTAAAGATATTCTGGGGGAATCGTACTGTGGAAATAGAAGGTGTAAAGCATGCCCGAGATGAGATATAATAGGAGGACTACGGCTCCTGCTAACAAGGAAGCAAAATATTTTCCCCAGTATATCACGTACCTTCTAATAGGATTTGGCAAAAGGAAATAGCCTGTTTTGTTCTGATACTCCCCCGCGATAGCATCTCCCCCGAAGAATAATGCGGTTAGAACGACTAAAATCTCAGAGAAATTCGCAAAGTTAGATGCAGTTTTTTTAACAGTTTCATCCGAAGGATTTCCGAAATAAACGTTCACGCTCACAATTAATGCGATTACTAAGCTCGTGATTAGGAGAAGTATATAGAGTCTCTTCGCTCTCATATAATTTTTGAACTGGTATTTTGTCATGATCCACATCTGCTTCAGGTCACTCATTGGTTTCACCTCCAATCATCTGCAGGTACGCTTTTTCCAGTGCCATTCCCGATGCGCGGTAATCCACAACTTTTATCCCCATGGCAATAAGTTCCGAGAGAAGCCTGTACTGCATCTCAGCGCCGTCTTCAAAATCTATTCTTACTTTTCTATCTGAGAGTTTTTCCACCGATTTGACACCCTCTATTTCCATTATTTTATTCTCATCTATTTCGTTAATTGCGCTAACTGTTACCGAGTTTCCCCTGAATTTCTCGTTGAGCTTATCGATGCTTTCGTAAAGAAGAAGTTTCCCGCGGTTAATCATTGCCACCTCATCGCACACTTCCGTAACTTCCGGTAGAAGATGGGAGGACATCAGAATCATTCTCTTATCCTTTTTCAAGTTTTTTATTACCTGCCTTATCTCCGCCATTCCCCGCGGGTCCATGCCTGTGGTTGGCTCATCTAAAATCAGAATTTCAGGGTTGGTTACTAAGGCTGCAGCTATGGCTATTCTCTGCTTCATACCCTTTGAGAATTTTCCCACTTTTTTGTCCTTCCATTCGTACATGCCCACTTCTTCGAGGGCGTTCTTAACATCGCATTTATTCGCCATTCTGATTTCGCAGAGCATGTTCAGGAGTTCCACGGGGGTGAGATACGAGTAGAATCCCGGGGTTTCTATGAGGGTGCCCACATCTTTCAAAGCTTTCTTTAATTCTTTTTTCACGTTGTATCCGTTGATTATCGCCTCCCCGCTTGTTGGATTCAAGAGATTCGTGAAAAGCTTCAGCGTAGTTGTCTTTCCGGCGCCGTTGGGGCCGAGGTACCCTATGCACTTTGCCCCTTCAAATTTCACGTTCAAATCCCGCAGGGCGTAGAAGTTTCCGTATTTTTTTGTCAGGTTAACAGCTTCCATATACATCTTTCATCGCCTCCATTTATACAGCAAGTATCCAAGCGGAAATATGATCAAGATTACAGTTACAATTATATACCATGACAATGGCACGACGAATTTCTTCACGGCGTAGATGTATATGGAGAAATACACAAAAATGAGAGTAATAGTTGTAATATCCATCGATAATATGGTTGTCTTAAGAAAAGCATCTCGAGGAAAGCGCATTTTGCCGGGGTGAATATACATAGGGTATTTCTTCCCGAGGAAGATGAACAGATACGAGAAAGCGGGGGCAAAGAGGGCAAAGAGAGAATATGATAAGATAAAAGAGCCTCTTGAGCTCCATCCGTTGGGATTGCCCGCGGCGTCGAAGTGCACAGCTATTACATCCGGTAAAGATGGATAGGTAATGAATTCGAAAGCAATTAACAAAAGGTATAATACGATGGGAGAAAGGGACCAAAACTTTCCGACGTTTATTCCTTCCAATCTCTTGGGGGATACATTTTCAGATATTGCCCCCTTCTTTTCTAATTGTATGGCAGCGTATCTTATTCCGAACGGAATGAACGCCACCAGTGGGATTATGAATAGAATCAGGTAATAGATCAAAAAATTGGGAATTAGGATTGAGGGGAAGAGGATGAGGGAATGAACTATGCTGAACTTGCCCATGAGCCTGTTTGTTTTATCCCAAACCTCCCTGTCCGCAAACGTGTACCCTATTTTGAATCCCAAGTAAGGATTAGGCCCGATTTTTGGAGCAAGGTAGTACTCCAAAATTCCCGTCAGGAGATATATTATGTTTATCAACAGAATCAACCAATCCACCATCTCATGCACCTCCTATTATTTTGTCCACAGCACTTATCAATTTTTTGTAATCCTCTATCAATTTTTCAAGGAGTTTTTTGCCCTCGGTGGTGAGAGAGTAGTACTTGCGAGGCATGCCGACGCCGGGCTCCGTCCAGTACGCTTTCAGAACCTTCTTCTTCACGAGGTATCTCAACACGGGGTAAATGGTCGCATCTTTCAGCTCGATTCCCGTTTTCTCGTGAACATATTTTTGAATTTCGTAGCCGTACGTCTCGCCCAGATCCTCTATTACTTTCAGGATGATCAAAGTGTAAATGCCGGAGCGCATCTCTCTGTTTATTTTCTCCTTCACTCTTTCCATACATAACACCGTTATGTATATACCTCTATTATGCATCCAAGTATTTAGAATTTTCGCAAAAAGAGGGGGGTTAATGATTGGCCTTTTGGGAAACTCTATTTAAATATTCATTCGGATTCAGGCGATAGTAAATGTATGAATGGAACTTAGAAAATGCTTTTTCATCTCTGAAGTTCTTTATCAGCACTGACCAATTACTTGTAGTGAGATAGAGCTCTCTCTCTTTGGGCGTTACGCCAAATTCTCTCAAAAGCTCGTCTGTGGCTATCTTGACATCTTTGATTAGGGCGCGGTGCTCTTTGGAAGCTCTCTTTATTATTATCTCGTCACCTTCAAAGGAAACCACAGTTATCTGAGCAGAAAATATCAAAACAATTGCGACTATAAAGAAATATATGAGGGTAAAAATTAGAAAGATGATCCTTGCAATTTCCGTTCCAGAAAGAATTAATAAAGGGATAAGAAATGCTCCAATCTCGTAGTATATGTATATTATGGCCATTGCAACGATGAATGGAAGCAGGGGATTGTATACGTAAATTTTTTTGAAATGCAGAACATCTGAACCTTTTGGAAAAATATCCACTCCATCCCTTAAAAATCCCATGGCCCCAACTAAAAGCAGAAGACTGGGTGCTATGAGGCACATATAGTTGAGCGAATATAAAAGATTGAGGTCAACTGTTATTAAGTCCAGAGCGATAATGATTATCGCTATCTCCGCTACAAGAATCTCTGTTTTCAAATACATTGGAACATCTGTAAACAGGCGCATGTGCGGGTATCTCCAAGGTATATTTATCATTTTTCAAGACGAATTCTTTATAAGGGGGTTCTCAATTCGGGTAATGGGCGCGTGGCCTAGCCAGGATATGGCGGCAGCCTCCTAAGCTGCAAGTCGCGGGTTCGAATCCCGCCGCGCCCGCTGGGGTGGTTATGAATGCCCGAAAACGAGGACGTGGAGCACGAAGAAATAGAGAAGCTGAAAAATAAGTTTCACACAGAGGATATACATAAAATCCTTTCGAAGCACACCCATCTGTTTAGGGGAAATATATATCCAATAGATGATATAACCAAACCTCTGATTAATGTGTATTTCTATTTCAGTAAGAACAAAGTTTACTGCTATCACAGTGGCTATGTGTGGGTTGCGCCAGAGGACAGGGTGTATGTGAAGATAATGTCTGTGTTCACCCAAACTAAGAGCGGGAAAATAAAAGTTGAAGAGGGAAGAGAGTACTATTTCGGGGTGAAAAAATAAGTTATATGTCCACCCCGAAGAATGTTCTTATAATTACACCAATCATAAATGAAATGCCAGCTATCCCAAAGCTCAAAAGTGCCATCTCTAAAAATAGTCTTTTGAAGGACATTTCTTTAACAACTGAGACGAAAAAAGTAAATAGAAGAATGGCAAATAATCCGGATATCAGCGTTCCGCCGAGTGCGTAATAATACGTATTTAAGATGAAATACGGGAGAATCAAAAGTATGACAGTGAGAAGATATGCAAGTCCCGTGTAACCGGCGGCCTTTCCCGGCCTGTCGAATTTTTCCGATTTCTTCGAAAGATATTCAGAAGAAGCCATGGACATCGCAGCCGCCAGACCCGTTATTAACCCAACTACCCCTATTAGCCTCGTGTTTTGAAGTGCAAATGACAATCCCGCGAGGGCACCTGTGAGTTCAACCAAAGCGTCATTCAAACCTAAAACCATTGAGCCCACGTACTCTATTTTCTCTTCTTTTATCATATCTATGAGGGCTTTTTCGTGTCTAATCTCATCGTCAATTATTGATTCTATGCCCTCTATTTTCCCCTTGAACATAGAATATGCTTCTTGAGCCTCCTCTTCTCCGTTTTCCATCATCTTTATTGCGAAGGTTATTCCGAAAATTTTCGAGATGAACAGGTATTTTTTTATTTTTCTTTCATCAGGATTTACATCTCTTCCGCTCAGGTTTTTCCAGAACATGTAATGTTTATACTCGTCTCCTGCAATTCTATTTAGAATCTCCCCGTTCTTCTCGTCTCTTTCAGCCAATTTTTTGTACACAAAATGCTCGGTTATTTCGTTTTTCTGAAACTTCAGGATATCATTTAAAAGTTCTTGATCCATATTTGGAAGATATTGGAGAAGTATAAAAAATTTTCAACTTTACGATTTCAGCTCGATTTCTATATGTATTCCGTCAGGAATTTGTATCCTCATGAGCTGCCTCAGAGCGCGTTCGTCCGCGTCGATATCGATGAGCCTCTTGTGTATCCTCATTTCCCAGCGCTCCCATGTTTCGCTCCCCTCACCGTCCGGAGCTTTTCGAATAGGGACTACGAGCCTCTTAGTCGGCAAGGGAATCGGACCATGCATCTCAACGCCGGTTCTATCGGCGATAGTCTTAATCTGACCGCAAACCTCATCTACTTTCTTATGGTCGGTGCCGCTTAGTTTTATCCTCGCTCTGTAAACAGCCATATTTATCACCAAAATAAAAAAGGGGTTTAGAATTGTTTCTTCTCTACCTCAATGCACTGGCCCGCGGCCACGGTCTGACCCATATCGCGTATAGCGAAGCGACCCAACTGCGGAATCTCTTTCACGGGCTCTATCACCATGGGCCTTGTGGGCCTGATCTTCACTATGGCGATATCTCCGGTCTTGATGAAATCAGGGTGCTCCTGCTTGGTTGCGCCGGTTCTCGGGTCGAGAGTCTTTATGATTTCTTCGAATGTGCAGGCTATCTGAGCGGTGTGGGCATGGAACACTGGCGTGTATCCAGGTGCAATGACGCTCGGATGATTCAACACGACGATCTGGGCTGTGAATGTCTTTGCAACGGTTGGCGGATTATCAGTGTGTCCAGCGACGTCTCCTCTTCTTATGTCCTTCTTACCAACGCCTCTCACGTTGAACCCTATGTTATCGCCGGGCTCAGCCTTCTGCATGGGCTGGTGATGCATTTCGATACTCTTAACTTCGCCGCTCTTGTTGGCGGGCATGAAGATGACCTTGTCTCCTACTTTCACTACGCCGGTCTCAACGCGACCCACAGGCACAGTACCTATACCGGTGATGCTGTAAACGTCCTGCACAGGTATTCTGAGTGGCTTGTCAGTGGGCTTCGGCGGGAGCTTGAGGTTATTTAGGGCCTCCAGCAGAGTTGGGCCGTTCCACCAAGGCATGTTCTCGCTCTTCTTCATTATGTTGTCTCCCTTGTAACCGCTAATCGGAATTATGGGAACATCCTTCCAGCCAATCATTGCGAGGAGCTTCTCAACCTCCGCTTTCACTTCCTTGAATCTCTGCTCGCTATACGGGGGCTTGGTGGCATCCATCTTGTTTATTGCTACAATTAACTGAGGAACGCCGAGTGTTCTCGCCAGGAAGAGGTGCTCCTTGGTCTGTTCCATCACACCCTCTGGGGCAGCCACTATCAATATTGCGGCATCTGCCTGGGATGTTCCAGTGATCATGTTCTTCACGAAGTCCCTGTGGCCTGGGGCGTCGATTATTGTGAAGTAATATTTATCGGTGACGAACTTTCTGTGGGCCACATCGATGGTAACTCCCCTCTCTCTCTCCTCCTTGAGTTTGTCCATAACCCAGGCAAATTCGAATGTGGCTTTTCCCTTCTCCTCTGCTTCCTTCCTGAAGTTGTCTATGATTCTCTGATCTATCTCGCCATGCTCGTAGAGCAATCTGCCCACTGTGGTCGATTTACCGTGGTCCACATGTCCTATGAACACGATATTCATGTGTGGTTTTTCTGCCATTTTTAATACCTCCTATTCGGTTTTCTTTTCCCCATATACTCATGGTATATAAATGCTTTTGCTCGCAATCCTCGGAGCACAGGGGATAAATCATGTTTTCCTGTGCATAGATTCAAAAATAATATGAATTAATTTTGATGCTGGGAAAAATAAAGAAACAGTCTAAAAATGGAAAGAAAAATCAGAGCCCGGCGTAATAATTCTCGTCGTAGGGCTCGGGCTTCAGGCCTTTTCTCTCGCGTATCTGCCTCACTATCTGCGGTTGTAACTCTCTTGGCACTCTCTCGTACCCTGCGTTCTCAGTGCTCCAGAGAACCCTTCCGCCCGTTGCGCTTCTTATGGCGGATGCGAATCCGAACATCTCCGCCACGGGAGCCTTCGCATGGATTATGGTCTGGTAATCTTCCTGCTCCATGTCCACGATTACTCCGCGCCTCTGTTGTATCTCCCGCGTCACAGCACCCACCAATTCTGTGGGCACGTTCACGTAGACTTTCTGAATTGGTTCAAGAAGTACGCGGGTTGCCTGACACATTGCTCCATAAATTGCGTTGCGGACTGCGGGGATAATCTGCGCGGGGCCGCGATGAATCGAGTCTTCGTGGAGCTTTGCATCCATCAATTTGACCTTCACTCCGTAGAGCTTCTCGTTGGCCAGCGGACCTTTTTCAACGGCTTCAAAGAACGCCTGCTTTACCAATTCCATCGTCTCGTTGAGATACTGAACACCCCATGTCATATCTAAGAGAACGTTGGGGCCGCGAACGGCTTCCAATTTCTTGGCTTCGTCTCTAGGCATTCCGGCATCTTCAAGCTTTTTAGCTATGGTCTTCTTATCCTTAATTCTGTCCATCTCCGGAATGTCACCGCTTTGAATTGCTTCGATTACTCCCTCTTCTAAGGGTTCCACTACGATGTAGAACTTGTTGTGCTTGTTAGGCGATTTACCTTCGAATGGTCCAGCTCTGTGGTCCACGGTCTCGCGGTAAACCACGATGGGCTTAGATGTGATTACTTCTACCTTGTACTCGTTGACGATTCTGTAAACGGTGACCTCTAAATGCAATTCACCCATACCGCTCAAAAGGTGCTCTCCTGTTTCCTGATTGATTTCTACCCGCAAGCTCGGGTCCGCCTTTGAAACGGTTCTTAGCACTTCTATCAATCTCGGCAGGTCCTTGGTGTGCTTCGCTTCGATTGCTACGGTCACCACGGGCTCGCTGTAGTGCTTCATGGGCTCGAATGGCTCAATATCCGGCTCGGATGATACCGTTGAACCTGCGATGGCGTCCTTCAATCCGATTATTGCAGGTATATTTCCAGCGTCCAACTCATCCACCGGAATTCTATCAGGACCTACCATCATGGAGAGCTGCTGGATGCGGTACTTGCGATTACCCATCCCAGCTATGTACAATTCTTGACCCTTTCGGAGCGTGCCGCTGAAAAGGCGACCAACGGCCACCTCCCCCGCATGGGGATCCATAACTATCTTAGTTACCATCATCGCCACAGGACCATGCGGGTCGCAGGAGAGCATGGATTTACCTATAGGACTATCCAAATCTCCGTGCCATATTTTTGGAATTCTGTACTTCTGAGCCTCCTTTGGATTGGGCAGGTGCTTAACCACCATGTCCAAAACCACTTGATGCAGGGGTGCCTTCTTCGCCAACTCCTTCTGCTTCTCCTGCTGTAGATACTCAAAAACATCCTTGAATGATATGCCCGATTTCTTCATGAATGGCACGCTTATGGCCCAGTTATGGTACGCGCTTCCGAATGCCACACTTCCGTCCTCAACGCGAACCATCCATTTGTCTCGGTACTCTTCTTCGGCGTATCTCCTTATGAGCTTGTTTATTTCTTTTATTATCTTCTCGAAGCGTGCCATCATCTGCTGTCCATCTAACTTGAGTTCGTTTATCAATCGATCAACTTTATTGATGAAAAGAACAGGGCGTACTCTCTCTCTCAGTGCTTGTCTCAAAACTGTCTCGGTTTGGGGCATTATGCCTTCCACGGCGCAGACTACAACCACGGCGCCGTCTACGGCCCTCATTGCTCGAGTCACATCGCCTCCGAAGTCCACGTGTCCCGGAGTGTCTAAAAGATTGATGAGGTACTCCTTTCCCTCGTACTCGTGAACCATGCTTGCGGAAGCGGTGTTTATTGTGATTCCTCTCGCCTGTTCCTGCTCATCGAAATCCAGAACTAATTGCTTTCCAGCAAGCTCTTCACTCATCATTCCCGCGCCGGCGATTAGGTTATCGCTCAGCGTGGTTTTCCCGTGGTCTATGTGAGCCACGATGCCTATGTTTCTTATGTACTCTATGTTGCTCATTATTTTCATGGCTTTTTTAATGTTATCTTCTTTCCTTCCCATCTAAATCACCTTATCTCGCAGATGCAGCCACGCGCTCCACTTCTTCCTTCTTGGAAACTGCGTAGCTGGATACATCGTTCTTAGACGCTTTTATGATCTCATCAGCCAAGCATTCGGCTGCGGACTTGGTGTTGCGGAACGTGCTGTTCACCGCTCCAATTGCTATGTTTCTGAGGGCTATGTCAACCCTTCTCGAAGGGGCCACATCCACAGCCTTGGGAACGGCTATTCCTGCCATCTTTAACCTCGTTACCTCTTCCCTAGGGGCAGAGTTGATTATAGCATTCACCAACACCTGAAGGGGATTCTGCTTTGTCCTCTTCTCAATGATTTCGAAAGCCTCTTTAACCACGTTGTAAGCGCTCATCTTCTTTCCCGTGTATTTCTCTGTACGCATCATATTATTTATCAACCTCTCCACTATATTCACATTCGCTTTACCCATGTGCTTCTTCACATGTCTCCCGTGGGTGTGGAGAACCATGCGCGCATCTAAATTGATATACCTTACTAGACCGGGGTCATTAACAACCACATCGTTGGTGGGGTATTTTCCAAATATTTGAAAATCTGCCATTTGATCACCTCACCGGTTTCTCCTTTCTTCCGCGAACCAGTTCGTTAAGAGAAATGCCGTTCACCTTGATTACTTTGTAACGAACTCCGGGGATATCTCCCTTTGACCTTCCCAATCTTCCTCCTATTCCTTCAATCACGACCTCGTCGTGCTCATCTATGAAGTTTATTGCTCCGTTTCCCGGGGCGAAAGCCGTGACTACGCGTCCATTCTTTATGAGCTGAACCTTGACGCATTTTCTTATGGCGGAGTTGGGCTGCTTTGCCTCGATACCCACCTTCTCGATAACGATCCCTCTAGCCTGCGGGCTACCCTCCAAAGGATCGCTTTTCTCTTTCAAACGGAGCACTCTCCTCTTATAATATCTGTCGCTCCACCTGAATTCCTTACGATCGTTTTGCAATTTTCTCGCGTTGTAAAGTCCATTTCCCATGGGAATCACCTTATTCAGCCACATGAAGAGGGTTCAATATAAAAATTTTATTACCTCAATCCCTTATCCTCTTATGGAGGCAATCGCTCTGTTTTCAGGAGGCAAAGACTCCTCGTATTCAATATATCTCGCCATGCAGCAGGGATTAGAGATAACTCGGCTAGTTACCATTTACCCGAAGAACGAAGAGTCGTACATGTACCACATTCCCCAGATTGAAAGGACCGAGTATCAGGCTCGTGCAATGGAAATTCCGAGGGATGTTTATCGCATAGGGGATGAGATGGAAGAACTGAAAAAAATATTGGAGAAGTACGAT
>JALWEL010000230.1 GCA_027014065.1 DHVE2 group archaeon | reverse complement strand
ACACAGTATTAATGTGGCCATCATAGTTAAAGAAATTCTGGAAGTAATTACAAAAGAAAATCCTTTTGGCGGAAGATTTGTTAACGAAGCTGATAAATTCTGTCTTGTCACAGGTGCCTTACTGCATGACATTGGAAAAATAAATATGGCATCTTCTTACCTGATTAAACCCCCGGAGCAATTGAATGAAAATTCTCTTGTTAGGAGGTACTATGAGGAACATCCCCTTTTCGGAGCAGAACTGTTAAGCAATCTTGGACTCCCATGTGATAATAAAATTCCCAAATGGGTGATGGAACACCACGAGTGCCTGGATGGTTCAGGATTCCCTAAAGGACTCGTGGGCGATAAAATTTCCCTTGGGGGTAGAATTATTGGTGTTGCGGACAGGATCGAAAATGAGATAATAAGAAAACCTCAAAGAAAGGGTGTTGAGGATTTGAGAATTCTTCTTCGCAAGATGAAAGATTCCGGCAAGTACGATATGAAAGTTCTCAATATTGTAGAGAAAATTTATGAAAAGAAAGGCGGGAGATTCTTGCTTTCGCTGAATTCAACCGAAAAATATGAAAAAAGAGAAGCTGATATGAGGGAAGCCGTAGATGAACTTCTTGGGCCTTTACTTGGTGAAGAATGAGAGGAAGGACCTGGAAAAACGTAGATAGAGAAAGAGCTGGGCGTATAAAACGTCTTCTCACCGAATCAGGTGCTGAGGAGTTGAGGACAAAAGCCCCATTTGAGGTATGGCGTTTTAAGTTAAATAACTGTTACATTACCTATTACACAAGCGGCACCATGTATGCTACACCTTCCAGCGATGAAGAGGTTAGAGAGGTCATTGAGAAAATTGAGAATATTGTGGGTCACATTTATAAACCTCCAACAAAAACATGGTGTGTGGGGCTTGATGAGACGGGTAAGGGCGAAATTTTTGGGTACCTCCACGTCGTGGGAGTTGTTTTTCACAACTCTATTTTTAAAGAACTTGAAAGTATTGTCGGCAATACAGATACAAAGAGGAAACATGGTGTGGAGTTCTGGAATCAGATCTATGAAGAACTAAAGGCCATGATGGATGGAAAATTTTTCTATATCGAGGAAAGAATTAGCCCGGATGATATAGACGGTTTCAATATTAATGAGCTCCTCAACATAACTTATATCAGGGTTTTAAAGAGAATTTTCCCCGGAAGGATAGATGCAAAGGATGCAAGGATTGTAATCGATGATTACGGGGTCTCAGATGAGTTGAAAGATTTTGCAAGTGAACTTGAACGTCAGGGAGCTGAGGTTGTGATTGCCACCAGGTCTGAGGATGAGTATCTCGAAACCCGACTTGCTGCTATAATTGCCAAATGGTTACAGGTACAAACGCTCGAGAAGATAAGGCAGAATCCAGAATACACAGTGGATGGACTAACTATAGGAAGCGGGAATACCAACGAAGATGCCACCCTGAAATGGTTGAAAAAATGGTATAAGAGCGGCAAAGACTGGCCTTGGTTTGTGAGAAAATCCTATAGAACGGTTTACAGGATGGACGAAAAATTGTCCCGTCCAAAGAAATCAAGAATATTAAAAAGAGGTGAAAAGTGAAAGTTCTCGGTATTTCAGTCAGCGCAAGGAAATTTGGCAATACGGAGCTACTCGTTAAGGAGGCTCTGCTTGGAGCTCGTGAAAGTGGCGCAGAAGTAAATTTCATCAGGTTAACAGATTACAGAATAGACCCTTGTGAGGGCTGTATAAACTGCGTAATAAAGCATTCGGAGTGTATATTCGAAGATAAAGACGATGCAATGAAAATATACAGGCTCATAAGTGAACATGATGCCCTGATACTTGGCTCTCCCACTTACATTCTTGGAATCCCCGGAATTCTCAAACTGCTTCTTGATAGAGGGATGGCATATATGTATGGGATTGGAAGGCCAAACAGTGGAAAGCCAGCAGTGGCGATTGGAGTCGCTGGGGTCAAAGACTGGGAGGCTTTCACCTTACCCCAGATGGCGGTTTTTTTACTCTCATTGGGTTTCAGAATTGTTGATCAATTTATCGCTTATGGTCAGGGTCCCGGTGAAGTATTATTTGATGAAGAGGTCGTTAAAAGGGCACACCGGGCAGGGAAGTTAGTAACGGAAGGTAGAAAAGCTACGCATGAAGAAATTTGCCCTTCATGTGGACAGAATATGTTT
>JALWEL010000229.1 GCA_027014065.1 DHVE2 group archaeon | reverse complement strand
ACGATTCACGTATTTCAAAGCTAATCCGTGATTTCCAATCTTGTATTCTATGTATGCCCTCATGTACGCCAATTCGCCCTCTTTATCTTCGCCCTCAAACTTAGATATGTTCTCCTTGCCCTCTTCGAACATACCCAAGTTGTAATAAACTATGGATCTGAGAAGATACGCTTCCCTGAGAGATAATTTTGAAAGGAGATCCAGCGCATTTTTGTACATCCCCAATTTTATAAGAAGAAGCGCGCGATTGTATGTGATCACCTCCTTTTCCATCTCGCTGGAGCTGAACTTCAGTGCGTTGTTAAAGCTGTCCATTGCATCGTCGTATTTTTCAGATTCCGCGTTGTATATCCCTCTGGCGTTCCAGTAAAGCGCATCCTTGGACAGACTTGCGAATTCTTGGTCAATCCATTTCTTCGCGCTGTCCATCTCCTTCAGGAGCAAATAGGAGCCCATCATGTTAACTGCGTCCATTCCACTTATCTCCATGTGCTCCGTGCCATTAACTACATCTCCGCTCAAAATATAAGCCACGCCCAAATTGTTGTGGAGATTTCCATACTTCGTGTACTTGGTACCCATCTTCAACGCCATCTTATACGACTCCATAGCATCTTTGAGTGCGTCTTTATCATAATTGTACGGATAATGGGTGATCTCACCCTTACTCACCGAGAGTAGATGTATATCGCCCAAATATCTGAAAGAGTCTCCCGTGTGAACACTGGCCATCTTGTTGCTCGCGTTGGCGAAGTCTCCTAACTTTGCATAAGCGAGCCCAGCCACCATCTGAGATTCCTCATCTTCGCCCCGCTCCGCCGCTTTCAGAGCTTTTTCGTACTGCCGGAGCATCAGGTAAATTTTGCCTAAATCACCCCAGTGCCCTCCGTAGCCCTTCTCTTCCCCAATCTTGAACGCTTTTATGGCCTGCTCCAGCAAACCAACATGCATTAGAGCAAGCCCGTAAAGATACCACGATTCTCCGTCGTTGATATCCTCCACTATTCTTTCCCCGTACTGAATGGCTTTCTCCAAATCGCCCATGCCTACGTAAACCCTGCAGAGCTCCTTTATTGTTCTCTCCTTTTCCCCCGATTTCGAAAGCATCTCCATGGCTAGGTTGTATTTCCCCTGCTCAGAGTAAAGCACCCCTAAATAGAAGTAAGTGTCCTCCGTACCTCCTATATCAAGAGCTTTCTTCAGCGAGCTCTCCGCTTCGGAGAATCTCTTCAATTTCAGGTAAATCATTCCTATCTTCGTTAGAACCTCTGCCGAGAACTCTAACTTCTCCACCTCTTTGTACAACTTTAGAGCTTCCACGTAGTTGCCTTCCATCAAGTATATCTCAGCAAGGTTTTTCATGGCCTCGATGTCAACTCCTTTGCTCAACCTCTTCTGGTACAGAGATTTCAAGCGGGTATAATCTCCCAATTCCCGATATATCTTCTCGGCCCTCTTGTACCCCTCGTTATCTTCGGACAATTCATGATATCTCGCGGAGGTGGAAAGCTCCCCTATCAACTCGTAGGTCTTAGCCAAGGATTTTATGAGCTTCTTATCATCGTTGCGGATTTCGTACGCTCGTAGATAATATTCCTTCGCTCTATGGGGCTGTCCCTTGGCCAGATAGATATTTCCCAAAAGAAGAAGAACGTCGAAGTCGTCTTTTTCCATGTTTCTGAGCGAATCTATGGCCTTGTCGTAATCTCCAAGGGTGTAATGTATCTCCGCCTGCATTTTGAGTGCTTCCTCACCTCCCATTCCTTCCAAAATTTCCAGCGCCTTGGCATAATTTTTCAATTTAACATAGATCTTAGATGCACGCAATCCCGCATCCTTGTCTCCCGTCATGGCGTAATACTCCTGGTATTTCTCAGCTGCTTCAGCGAACTGGCCCCAAGTATTAAGGATTTCGGCCATTTTTCTAAGGGATTCTTCATCGCCGATTTCCTCGTAAAGAGAATAGGCATCGTTTAGATTTCCCGATTCGTAATAGAGATTGGCCAACTTCTTTTTCGCTTCTTTTATTCCCCTTTCCATGGCGAGCCTGTAGTATTTCATGGCTTCCTCCTCTTTCCCCATGGCCAGAGCAGCATCGCCCTTTACTTCCATAAGCTTTGGCTCCTCGCCTTCCATATTCAAAATTTCCCTGTACTTGCCCATCATGTAGAGATTCTTAGCTACCATGTACATTATGCCAAGCTCTTGGTAAATCTCCTTGCTCTTCCGGTAATTGCCAAGGCCGTAATGTGCCCGCGCCAGTTCTTCTTTCGCCGATATTCCCATGAACTCCATGTCCCCCAAATCCATGAGGATGTCCTTCGCTCCCTCATGCTCACCCAATTCATTGAGTATCTTCGCCTTCAAAAGCAGGTACTCCTTCTTCTCGTTTATCATTATGAGATTATTCACCGAGCTCAGAGCTTCCCTGTATTCACCCATATGCTCTAAAACCAGCGTTTTGTAGAGCCAAAGCTCCTCGTTTTGAGGGGCATACCTTATTCCTCTGTTTATGAAGTTGAGTGCCTTTTTGTAATCGCCCACCTGAAAGCCTAACTTGGTGCCTAAAACGAAAATATCCACATCCTCAGTGCTCTTTGAAACTTCTTCCAGATAGCTTAGTGCTTCCTCCTTTCTATCGGTGTGCACATAAATTTCCGCTAGTTCTTTCGCTATCTCCAGGCTCTCGGTGGATTTTTTCAGAGAGACCAGTATTTTCTCAGCATCCTCGTATCTGCCCATCTCCTTGAGAACTTTAGCTTTCAGAAGGAGAGTGTGAGCGGTCTTCAATTTTATTTTTCCTATGACCTCGTAAGCCTCCTGATACTTCCCCATGGAGTACAAAATCTCAGCGTAAAGCTCCATGTACTTGGATTTCTTTGATTTCTGAACGCATTTCTCTATGTTTTTGAGCGCTTCATCCAGATCCCCTATGTTCTTATATGCCATGGCCCTGAGATAATAGCCCTTGGCTGCCTTTGCGCCCTTCCTTGAAATCCAGTAATCGGCGAGCTGGATTAAATCTGTGTACCTTCCCATTTCTATCAAAAGCGCATCCCTTTTATCTTCTATATCCTCAAGCTCAGGATGATCCGCCAGAATTTTAGTATATGTGTCGTATGCCCTTTCGTAATCGCCCCTCTCTCTGAACATATTTGCAAGCTTAATTAACACCTGAATATCTCCTGTAAGCTCGTATATTTTCTGGTAGTACTCGTCGATGTCCTCCTTTATGCCCTTCTTCTCCATGTATCTAACCAATTTCTTAAGCGCTTCTAACTCTTCGGGGTACAATAGCACGATTCTGCGGTATATTTCCATCGCTTCTTCATCGTTGATTCCCTCGTATAATTTCGCGACCCTGTACAGATTTTCTTTTGATTCTTTAATCTTCAGGAGCTTTTTGCCCTCCGCTATAACTTCGTTTCCGCGATCGAGCTCGATGGCCATGTCAATTAGATGCTCTAAGCACTCAACATCATATGAGGAGCATTTCTGGAATTCTTCCATTGCCTCTTCTGGTTTTTTCTTGATCATATATGCGATGCCCCGGAGCTTTGCCACCTTCTCTTCCTCTAAGTCTTCCATGAGCTTTAGCGCCCTATCTGGATCTTTTTTCACTATTATTCTGGAAAGCATATACTTTGCCTCTTCATTCTCAGAATCCAGCGAGAGAACTTTTTCCAAAAGAAGCTCCGCATCCTCATCGCTGCTGATCTTGGCAAGCTCCAAATATTCTTCCGGCGCGAGATTACTCTTCAAAAGCTCTTCCATCATTCCCTCGGCCTCGTCCATCTTGCCCAATTTTCTGTATATCTTTATCTTGATAACCATGGAATCCTTGTCCTTGAAGCCTTCCAAAAGTGATAGCGCCTCCTCGGGATGCACGTTCGCAATCACAAATGCCAGAAGTTTCTTCGCTTCCTCGTTATCCGGCTCCTCCTTCAAAACAGCCCTCAATATCTCCTCCGCCTCCTCCTGCTTGTTTCTGTATATTATCTTTGCCAGAAGGAATCGATATTTGAGATTTTTTCCGTCCTTCTCCAGAGCCTTTCTGATGAATCTCTCCGCATCTTCCAATTCTCCCTTGTGGTAATGCACCCTAGCCAAGAGATAATGAGCTCGAGGATCATCGACGCCCTTCAGCAACTTGAGAATATCCTCCGGCTCTTCATCGATCACCAGCTCCGAGAGCATGATTCTCGCTTCCACGATATTGGGATCTATTTCGAGAACTTTCTGGAGGTACTCTTCCCTCTCATCCCCCTCACTGAGCCGGGCCATGCCCAGATACGCCATGGGGTTTTCTGGATTGAGCTTTATCAATTTTTCATAGGTTTTCTTCGCTTCTTCCTTGTTCTTCGATTCCATCGATTCTGCGTATATCCTCAAAGCAATGGGATTGTAAGGCTCTCTCTCCAACACTATTTTCACAGCTTCATCGGCGCCTTCGATTCCGTGCTCGTGCATTATTACCGCTTTTGCCAAAAGCGCGTAGCTGTTTTTAGGGTCTACCTTCAATATCTCATCGACCCTCTGAAGTGCGTAATCCACTCGTCCCTCCTTCGCGTAAATGAGCGAGAAAAGTGCCTTCACACCTAAATCCACATCTTCCAACTGCCACAGAATATCCTTCGCTTCCTCATAATTGCCTAAGAAGTACTCACACCTAGCCAGAGCGTAAAGGATTTCTGGAGAAGATTTCTCCTTCAACCCCTCCTTGTACAATTTCTTTGCCTCTTCGCAATGCCCCATGAACTCGTGATAGGCGCCCAGAGTGAGATAGTAATACTTGTCCTTCTCCCCCATCTCCTCCGCTCTCTTCTTAATTATTTCCATCTGCTCAACATCTCCAAGGGATATAGATGATTTCATCGCATAGTAGAGAATTTTTGAATTGGCAGAGCCTTCGAAAAATCGCTTGTAGCCGTCCAGTATTTTATCGTAATTCCCCCCCTCGTAATAGCATTCCAGTAGGATTTCCCCGTATTTCGTCTCTCCCAATCTGTTTATTGAGTCCAGTATCTCATCGCAGTTCTTTTCTTCTTTCAGAATTTGAATGTAAAGCTCCCAGTCCCCGCCTAAATCCGCATATTTCTTTGCCCTCTCCAAATCACCCAATTGATAATATTTTCTACCCAGCGCCACGTAAACGTCACGCAGCTCGCCAGCGTTGTACTTCAATTTCGCAGATTCCAATTTTGACTCTGTCTCCCCGAGCTGAACGAAGCTGCTGGCATTATTGATATCCTGAATGAGATCACTCAATTTCGCCTTCTCTTTTTTTGCCTTTTTTCCTCCGAACAACGGCATTCGCACCACCTACCATGAGCAAAGCAATAACCACAAACGTGAAATCGGAAAATTCAGGGACTTCCTGAGGATTTTGAGAGTCATATGTAGGATCCATCCAGTCCCAGTCTGTAGTAGGATTGCCATCGGAGTCAGAGTATCTGCCATATGACATATCCGTGGTATAGGTGTCCGCAGGCACAGTTACAGAATCAATACTATTACCATTACTATCTCTTAAAATTACTGTCTTACCTGCTACATTTAAATTTGAGTCTAGGGGATCGGCCATAGAAAAATCATGGGCGAGTATAGTTGTACCACTGTCAAAAGTATAAACTATTTGTCCGCTAAGTCCATCCGTGACTACTATATCCCATCCTGATATATCTTCATCTACCTCATATGAGTTGCAAATTTCTATCCATTGAAGCGTTCCATCAGACCCTATATAAAGCTCGTTCAAAACTATCTTATCCGTTATAGAACTTCTTGTATCCATTCCAAATTTTGATGCAGAATCCCACACGTTCAGCCAGTTATTCACATAAATCACATATTTCCCGCCGAGGCGCAAATTGACGGAGAGTTCCAGGCCATGATTCGATATTGCCACCTTCACCGGCCCCACGGGCTTCCATGCGCCTTGCGAGTATTTCTCTAAAATTGCCTTTGTGACCTCCTGCATCTTGCCCTGCACTTCGATTAGATAATCAGCACCTATCCCCATCCACCTGTAACCTGTGTTGAGGTTATTATCTTCATCTATCGCGATATAAACCACATCGGTGTCGTTCCTTATGGGCGCTTCCCCCACCCCCGGGGACCCCGAGGGAGTTCTATTCCCTTCTTCTATTCTTTCCAACCCGCTGTCATCTCCAATATACGTGCCCCTGAGAATCTGACCCATTGATTCCACGTAGAAATATGTCTTGTTGCTCACTATTCTCCCAAATTTAGTGATATCCGCGTTCTCCGCAATTGAGCGGATCTCTTCTGGATTGAGATTCTGCGGCATCAATGTGTCATTTTTTCCGTCCACATTCAGAATTTTCCACTCTCCGAATCCTCCATCTATACGGGGGTCAGATGGAGGCGTACCGAGATAAGAAACATGCACCGGTGAGAAATCAACGGCCGCCGGCGAATCAGAGATTAATGAACTAAGAGCGAGGGAAACCGTGCTCCCGTTCAATTCCGAAAACTTCGCGTATATGGGAATTACAACCTCTCCATTATTTTTCACGAAAACCGCCTTGGTGAAAAGGTATGTCATATTCTCGGGGAAATACCTGCCCCCGAAAGTACTTCCTATAATTCCTTCGAATTTCGCGTAATCGGGGCTTTTGAACCTCAGCCCTTTCACTTCCACCCCCGAGCCGTATGCCCGAAGGGTGACGTTCATTATTCTCTCTTCAGTGTGATTTATTATTTCCGGCGCCACCCAATGCTCCTTCGCTAT
>JALWEL010000228.1:10605-21641 GCA_027014065.1 DHVE2 group archaeon | reverse complement strand
TGGGTTTCTTCGCTGGAGTTACGAAGATAATTAATCCCGATGCACTTATGACTGCAATCAAGGACAGGGTACCTAAGAGATTCTGGGAGCTCAACGAAAAGGCCTTCGCAACGGGATTGGAATACGCAGAAAAAAATCTTTAAATATGCCTTCCTCTTTTAACCCTTGCTGCCCCGGTAGTGTAGCGGCCTATCATGCGGGCCTGTCGGAGCCCCTTTCTTAGAAAGAAAGCGGCTTCAGCCCGAAAGAAAGGGGTTATAGATAGCCCGCGACCCGGGTTCAAATCCCGGCCGGGGCGCTGCCCTTTTCTGAGTCCCTTGCCTCAAGTGACCCTTAAGGTAATGTGTGGGTTAAAATTGTACCCTCCATGTTTTTCATTCCTGAAATAAACAATGCTCTGGTTATCTTGCTTCTCCTATTTTTTGTAGTCTGTTTTTGGGTATATGGGAGTATTCATTTCTTTTATGGTCCATGGGGACTCAAATCCTCTTAAAAATATGGAAAAGGAGAGAGTTGCTAATGGTTTTTGCTCTTTGTTTTTACTTGAGAATTTAATTTGTTTATGCGGTCATCATGTCCTCTTTATCACCCCATTTTTTCTTAAGTTTCTTGGATATTGTTTGTATGTAGAATACCATGAATGGCACCTGTACGAGTACTCCTCCTATGGCAACACCTATGGCTGACTTAGCTCCGAAGAGCATAAATGCCAGAGCCATGGCAATGGACTCGTTTTTTGCCACAGAGGTTATTGTGATGGATGCGGAATCCCTGTAATTAAGCTTCATCGCTCTTGGAAGATATATCCCTATAACCATCATTATTGCGAAGAACAATACAGAAACCACTATGATATTAACCAGAAATTCCCAGTGTGATATTATCCCTTTTCCGTTTATAATGAATAAGAAGAAAATCATAAAGAGAACGCCCAAAAATGAAAATCCCTCAAAGGAGGGAACTATTTGTAGGTATTTTTCCTCTCCCATTTTTTTCTGGAGAGCAACGCGGGTAATCCAGCCCAAAAACATTGGAATAAGAATAACCAACGCAATCTGCCTTACCATAAACAAGAATGGCACGGGCACGGACCTGTGTATGAGTGCCGTGGCCCAGCCAGGTGCTGCAATTATGGTTAAGAGGTAGCTTATTGCAATTATCCCAAGTGTAAGTTCTACATTCGCGCCTACAAATGCAGACGCTGCGGTATTCATGGCGGAGCAGGGACTTACTCCCACTAATATCATTCCAGCACCCAGATCCGGGTAATTACCCATGAGTGACCATACCAACGCGCCAATTATAAGTGGAGAGATTATGAAATTAATAAGAAGTGATAATCCTATTTTTTTAGGTCTTTTAACGACCTCTTTCAATTCACCCATGTGGAGATCAATCATCATAGGATAAAGCATCCAGAACAATCCAATAATCACTGTAAATTCAAGTTTGGATGCTATGGATTGGGGTATGAAATATCCCACGACTAATCCAAGTACCATCACTATGCTCACTGGTATTACAATGTGGCCCACCATCCATTTGCTAACTCTTATGAACCTTTCAAGAGGTTGTTTTTCCGCCATGCTGATCACCTTCTAACTATCAATACAGGTATATTTGATGCATGCCGTACAACATTCTCAGCTACGCTTCCTATAAGTACCTCCTCCATCCTACTTTTTCCGTGTGAGCCAATAACTATGAGGGATACTCCCTCTTCCTTGGCTGTTTCCACGATTTTAACAGCCGGTTTTCCAATTTTAACAACAGTTTTAACTCTCAAGCCATGTTCTTCAAGTTCCTTTTTTATGCCTTCCAGCTTCTCTTTTACCTGAGAAACGACAGTTTCCTCTATTTCTTGTTCGCATTTTTTTACGTCTTCTTTGCTCCATATGCATGATTCAACCATTGCCTCTAAGGTAACGTTTTCCACCACATGTATCACTACCACTTCTTCCGTACCTGCTTCTTTAAGCTTTATCACGTATCTGAGTGCACTTAAAGCATACGGTGTGAAATCCGTTGCAAACAGCACCTTCCTGAACATGTGAACCACCATTTCAATATTTTTTGAGGCGAAAAACGATTGAGTATATAATTTTTGCCGATTTTCTCTAACGCTTAAAAATTATTTAATATATAAAATAAAAAATGTTTGGATATGGGGTTTGACATAAACAACGGGTGTTTTATGCAATAATGCATGAGCAGGTATATTTTTATACATCTTTATTTATCATCTCTTATGGGATTTACACCATCTGTTGACATAGAATTTAGCGTAAATGCCATTTCTCTGGCATTGATGATTGTTTTCCTCTCGGGAATAATAGCTATGCTTATAAGTAAAAAAACCAAGTTCCCTTATACTCCTCTCCTTATATTCTTCGGCATTTTGGTGGGTCCAATACTCCATCTTATTCTTCCTGACACCGCTAGAATGCTTTTCTACTACATTCGCGCATTTGGGCTTTTCCTGGTGATGCTCGCTGCAGGTTTTCAACTGAAAATTTCTATGCTCAGAAAGCACATGCTGGAAATTGCGCTGTTAGATACCCTCGGATTATTGATAACAGCTCTTGTGGCGGGATGGTTCTTCCAGATGGTCTTCCATGTGCCATGGGTTATAGGATTTCTATTTGGAGCAATTGTATCCGGCACGGATCCCGCGACTCTCGTGCCCCTGTTCAAAGTTCATAAAATAAATAAAGATGTGGAAACCGTTATTCTTACAGAGGCCATATTCAATGGCCCCCTCGCCATAATTCTCACCTTCGTCGCATTTATTTTCATAATCCCTGAAGTCCCTGCCCTGCAGGATTTAATTATCATAGTTCCCAGCAACACACTATACTTAGCTGCCACTTTTTTCTTTTTGTATCAAACCCTTGCCTCAGCTCTTTTGGGCCTGGCGTTTGCGGCGCTCACTTACTATCTCATGGTGAAATTAAAGCTCACCGAGCATCCGTACGCTGAGATACTGGTGTTAGCTATGGCTTTCGGGGCCTACGTGTTTGGGGAGGTTATCAAAGCTTCCGGATTTTTGGTAGTAACAGTTATGGCCATAATAATTGCCAACTATTCGGTTATATTCAAAAAGAGAACTGAGGAGATGGATTTCGCTGTTGGGAATAACAAGGAATTCACAGACACAATTTCAACTTTTTCAATTATACTCATATTCGTGCTTCTGGGTGCTGCTCTATCACTTTCATCCTCTACGCTGTCCACAATTATGTATGGGACACTAATCGCCCTCTTCGTGGTGTTCGTTGCTCGGCCGTTGGCTACTCTCGTTATCTTGCCAAAAACGGGATTCATGAAATTTTTGTTCATAGCCCTCGAAGGACCCAAGGGCGCGGTGGCTGCCAGCATGGCCACGCTTCCAATTGCCATAGGAGAGTTATTCAACGATGCGAACCTAATTCAGTGGGGAGAAATCATATTGATATCCGCGTTAATGACCGTGTTCCTCTCGATGATTCTGGAGTCTGCGTGGATGCCGTATCTGAGCAAAAAATTAATAGGTGAGAAATGATTTTTCACCATCCGTACGCTTCTCTTAATTCTTTACTCATCCTGTCGGGGGTCCATGGAGGATCGAATGTTACCTGCACTGTTACCTTTTTCACACCCTCCAATTCCTTTAATCTCTCTTCCACCTGCGCAGGCAGAACGTTCATAAGGGGACATCCCGGAACAGTTAGGGTCATTTTCACATAAACTTCGTTTCCGTTATTCACTCTCACCTCGTATATCAATCCTAAATCAACTAAATTTGCCCCAACTTCTGGGTCAACGATCTCGCGGAGAGCGTTCCATACCTCTTCCTCTTTAACCATGAGCTTCACCTAATAGCGAATCATTATGGGCACATATTTAAATATTTCTGGATAGTTCTGTGTATTCGTTTTCTCTCCTCGTGTTTGTGATGTTATAAAAGAAAGTAAACAAATTTGTCCAGAAAAGTTTAAAAATGTGTATTGATACTTTGAAGCAGTGATAAAATGTCAGAGCTATTGGATAATAGGGAAATGAAGAAGGAAAAGCTCAAGGAGATGCTCAAAAAACTGCATTCGGGAGAGGACGAGGATAAAGTGAAGGAGGAGTTCAAAGACGTTCTTAGATCCATATCTCCCTTAGAGATCCCCATCATTGAGCAGGATTTAGTGGCTGAAGGAATATCCGCGAGGGAAATTGCGAGGATGTGCGATATCCACGTTGAAATATTCCGTGAGAGCGTGAGTGGCGCTGAGAAGGAAATATTGGATTATCCTGAGGGTCATCCTCTCCGCAATCTGTACGAAGAGAACGTTAATGTGGTGAAAGACGCGGAGGTTTTGAATCTTTATTCTTCATCGTTTAGAAGAGTTGAAGGCAAGGTGAGGAAGAACACGCTGAAGGTAATTGAAGGCCTAACTCGGGGATTGAAAGCTGTGGGATACACGCATTACAACGTGGAGGAGATGGTTATTTTTCCGTATTTAGAGAGGCGTGGTCTCAACGCCGTGCCCGCGGTGCTATGGAGAAAGCACGACGAAATACGCGCTGAGATGAACAAGCTTCTAGAGCACGTGGCGAAGGAGGAATACGGGAAGGTGGAAGAAATGGGGCAGGATTTGGCAGCGAGGCTCATTGACATGGTGTTCAGGGAGAACAACATTCTTTATCCCACCCTGAAAGCTCTGCTCAGCGATGGAGAATTCAAAGCGATAAGGCGCCTTAGCGACGAGATAGGATACTACAAAATAGAGCCGAAGGAGTGGAACACGGATGCGAAGGAAATAATGCCATACGAAGTTCGCGAGGAGATAACTGCGGAGAAACTCATGTCTTTGCCGCAACATCTGATTCAGGAGTTGAAGAAAAATATGGGCGAGGTGAATCTGAAAGCGGATGAAAAAGAGCTGATTCGCAACGGAGACATAGCATTGGAGGACGGGTACATGCTTCCAGAGGAGCTCTCGGCGATGCTGGCCACCATGCCCGCGGACATCACGTTTATCGATTCAGATGACCGGGTGAGATTCTTCTCCGGAGGCGAGAGAATATTCACGAGAACCAGAGCGATTTTAGGCAGGCCCGTGCAGTTGTGCCATCCGCCAAAAAGTGTGCACTTAGTGAACAAGATTCTGCAGGCGTTCAAGAAAGGGGAGAGAAATAAGGCGGAGTTCTGGATTGACATGGGCGGCAAGAAGATACTCATTCAGTATTTCCCCGTTTGGAAGGATGGAAAATACCTCGGAACGATTGAATTCACCATGGATATAACCGAAATGAAAAAAATTAAGGGTGAAAAGAGATTACTGGACTGGAGCTGAGTACCATGAGAGGAGAAGCGAGCATGTTTGAAAACCGCGTAAGGAGATTTCAGGAGCTGCTCAGGAAGAACAACATAGGAGGAGCGGTTATCAGGGCTCTATCCACGTTCACATACTTCACGGGCACGAGGTGGTTCAGGCCTTCGCTTCTCATTCCGGCGGAGGGTGAGCCCACGGTGTTCGTTGTGGAAGGAGAGGCGGAAGAGTTCAAAAAAAGGTCATGGATAAGAGATGTGGTGGAGTATCAGGAAGTGGAATCTCTCATGGCCAGCGTGGTCTCGTGGATAAAGAGCAATGGTTATGAGAAAGTTGGCATGGAATTCACAGTTGAGCGCGATTCTTATCTTTTATTTTACAAAGTTTTCAAAAGATTGAATCCAGAAGTGGAGCTTGTGGACATTTTAGATTTAGTGTTCTCCATGAGGATGCTCAAAGATGATTGGGAAAAGGATAATATAAGAAAAGCGGGAAAAATCGCAAGCAAGGGAATGCGCCTTGCGGAAGAGATAATCAAGCCGGGAATGAGCGAATTGGAGATAGCGTCGGAAATCAATCATCTTTTAACCCGCGAGGGAAGCGAGGAGCCGAAGGTTTACGTTTCCACAACCCCAAGGGTTCATGCGGAGCCCTTCAGGGACGCGTACGTGAAGAACGATTCAATCGTAACCGTGGTGATTGGAACGGATTACAACAATTACTATGCGAACATGGCCAGGACATTTATAGTTGGAAATGTGAAAAAAGAAGTTGAACGAGTGCTCGAGGTGAAAAAATTAGCCTACGATATCGCAGTTCGCGAAACTCGGCCAGAAAGGAAATTTTTAGATGTGGAGAAGAAAATTGCGGAGCTGTACCGCCATGAAAGACTCGACGATTACTACATCAAGGGCTACACCCATAGCGTTGGAATGCTCATCGAAGAGCCGCCAATCACCACTATAGTGGTATCTCACAGATTCTGGGAGATAAAGAAGGACATGGTCCTGGCGATCATTCATCCTCCTCTCATGCTTCCCGAGGGCGCGATAAAGCATGAGGACACGTTCATCGTCGGGGATGATATGGAAAAGGTGACTGAATAGCTATCCCAAAGAATTCGGTAAACAGCGAAAAATTTTCTCATCCCCCGCTTATTGGCGGGTAAACTGCCACCTCCCCTTGTACTTCCATGTCCTCCGGCGCATATTTTCCGTCGATGGAGATTTCCATTACCTCGTTCTTCAATTCCGGGTGCAATCGCTTCAGCAATTCCACTATCTCTCTAACTTTCAAATTCTCTTCCACCTCGATGAGCTCGGAGTAAATTCCGAGGGCAACGGCGAATCTCCCGAAGTACCGCACTTTTATCTTCATAGCTTCACCTCTAAAAAATTGGAACTAAGTCCATCGTAAATCAAAAGCCGGTTGCGGAGCAAATCTCCTTTCTTGGATATATATTTGAGCACTTCCATGCTTTGTATCGATGCGGTCATCATCACCGTGGCCGCTAAAACTTGTCCCTCTTCCTTCGTAAATTTGCGAACGAAATCCTCGAGTTTTTTCGTTCCTTTATCGATGAAGCTCACCATGCCCATGTAACCCTCAACCGCCCCGAAAACATATGGTATTCCCTTTTTCATGCATGCCTTCTCCACAATGAACCTCGTTTCGTAGTTGTCGAGGCCATCGACAACGATGTCCACGCCTTCCGGAATCTCGAAACCTTCTTCTATTTTCTCGCCAATGGCCGTTATTTTAACATGGGGATTAATTTCTTTCAGCCTTTCTTTCGCCACATCCACCTTTCTCTTTCCTATATCTCCTTCGCGGTAGAGAATCTGCCTGTTCAAATTGCTCCTCTCTACCACATCTTTATCTACCAGCACCAACTCTCCGATTCCCGCCATTGCCAGCAGAACGGATGAAGAGGAGCCGAGGCCTCCGACGCCCGCAATCATAACTTTCAAATTTTTCAAATCTTCCTGTTCTACCAGTCTGCTCTGTCTTGAGTATCTGTCCATGGTTGGAGAATTGCACGGGATTTAAAAATGTTCCCTCCTAATTCCACGTCCAATAGCGTGGATTACCGAGTAATACACGAACACAAGGCCGATGATGGATTCTATCACGAGGAAAACCGCGAATAGGAGCAATCTCCCGGGAATTAGTGATTCCAACGTAGTTGTGAGGGCGAATATGAGAAGCAGTATAATTGCGAATTTCGGAGTGAGCTCCGCAGGAAATCTGAAAAATTTGCCGCGAGCTTTTTTCGACACTTTCAGGTTTTTCCAGAGCAATAGGAAGAGAGAGATGTAGATGAGAAACGTGAATCCTTGAACCCCTGCCGGTGGCAAAAATTCGGGCTTGAAGGTGAATGCGGAGAATATATAGAATAAGAGAAGCAACGCAAGAGCGATGGAAAACCCAAGCTTGCCGGGGAGGTATTCTTTTATATTCCTCTTTTTCGCGTACCTTCTCCCAGAGAAATATGGCGATTAGAACGAAAAACCCAGAAGAGAGGGATGAAAGTAGACAAGTAATGACGTCCAGATTGAACATGCCCATGAGTCCGAATAGCACTGCTACGTAAATGAGCAATTTCTTTGATTTTTCAGGGGTGGAGAACCAGGAAGTGATTTTTTTAGGCAGATAGGATATAATCGTTCTGGATTTAGTGAGGGAATTCTCCGATATTGTCAGGGGAATTATGAACGACATGAACGGATGCCAGAATAATACCACGAGGAAAAATGGAATGAGGTAAATTCCCAAGAAGCTTGGCCCGCTGCTGCCCCATTCGGCGCCGCCCCAGACCACCTTCGTTATGTAAGTTTCGTACATTCCGAATATCATTCCCGCGGGATAAAGAGCGTATAGTGTGGGCTTTCCGAACTTCAAAACGATGCTTGCAAGAACCACGGTGTGGAGCGCGTACATGGGAAACACGATTAGCCAGCCTGCGAGGGTGAAAAAAGGGAACGGAGTGGACCCGGAAATAACCTCGGCGAAGAACGTGGAAATTATTCCCGCCATTGACCAGAACAGGAGTTTTTCCAAATTTTTCACCATTTCCATGTATTTCCCTTAGAATTCGATTCTCTCCACGGGCTCTTTTTCTTTGATCAAGTCTATTCCAAGCCTGCAAGCTTCGAAGCCCTCTTTACGATGCACCGTGGAAACCAGAACCGCTGCAAGGAGCTCCCCTACTTTCATCTCTCCCACAGAATGATATAGGATTATGGATTCAATGGGAAATCTTTTCTTTATCTCTTTTTCTATTTCTTCCATTATTTTGTGAGAATCTTCTTTCTCTTTGCACAGCATTCCCTTCACAATCTTTCCGTTCGCTTGCTCTCGCACGTAGCCGAAGTAAGTCACCAAGCTCCCCTTTTTCTCTGGAATCAGATTCAAAAGCTCTTCTTCATCTGCCCTTCCTACTAAAATCATTCTTTATCTCCTCCACTCTTCTCTTAAATTCTTCCTTCAATTGCTCTCCAATGAATTCTCCGCCATAGTAATCCACCCTTGCGGCTATTGCTAATTTTCCTGCCAGAGCTCTAGAAATTTTGCCCCTTATTTTCTTTGGGGAGTTTCGAATCTCGGGAACCTGAAATATGATGCCGTGCTTCGGGCAGGGTGTGCCTTTTTTTAGATGCTGGAAAAACGCGTCTTCAGCGCCCAATACTTGAATGGTGGAAGATGGCATCTTCGCGAGTCTTTCCAATCCACCGGCGAAGCTTATTATCCGAGCCGCGATTATTGGCCCAAGCAGATGGCTCAGGTTCGGCGCTATTTCTTCCCCCATATTCACTATTTTTCCGCTCAGATAATCCCTGAGAGATTCTAAGTTACGCAGTTCATCCCGCATCTTCTCGCATTCTTCTATTTTTTCGCCTTTTATCTCCTCAACGTTTTCGAACTCTGCGATTCTCTCGCTTAGGAGATTCATCATTGAAACTATGTCGTCGTATGAAGCTAAGAGTTGAGTTAAGATGTAATCTTCCTTTATCGAATTCTTCATCTTCTCCCTTGCAGCTCTCATCATCGCTTCTCTCTCGTTCTCTATCACGATTTCCTCATCTGGATATTTTGATAGAAAATTCCGAATTTTGGATAGATTACCGCCTAAAATCTTGAAGTATATTTCCTCGCTTTCGAACTCGAATCTCTCCACTTCTTTTCCATTTTTTATCACGTGCAATCCATCTTCTTTAATCAGAATCAACGAACCTCACCCCTACCCAGGAGAAATCGCTGTTCATCTCCTCTTTGTACAGCTCCAAAACATTTTCTTCTAAAAGATAAACGATGGCATCCCTGATCTCTGTTATGTCGTAGCCCTCCAGATCCCCCTTCAAGTATTTCGCCAGCTCTGTTATGGCTTCATCTTCCATATCTGGAGTGTTTTTCACATTCACCCGAATATGCCCTTTCATCCTTATCTCCGCTTTGATTATGCGGCCTATTTTTAGGTGGATAGAATCATAGTAAATGGGTCTCCCAATTCCCAAAAAATCCCCGTAGTACCATCCGCAATGGGGGCACATATAGAGAGGTATATCGCTCTCCCCGTCCACAAGTATGAGCTTCGCTTTCCCGCAGTGTCTGCAAACTATGTCTTTTGAGATTTCAATTTCAGGTCTCTTATATACAACGTAATCTTCCAAATTTGCCCCGCAGAACGGACAGAATTTGGCGTTGTCGCTGAGCTTGGCGCCGCAGTTCGGACAGTATTTCATATGAGTACATGGTGTTTTCCGTATAACTTTTTTTGCTTACGGGTACGTGAAGTTCTCCTTTATTCTCTTTGCCTCTTTCTTTACGTCCTCATATCCAGTGATGCGGTAGTACTCCTCAAGAAAATCAACCAAGGTGGCCAGATTGTTTCCCCTTTTCAGGCCTTCGATTAATCTGTCGAAGTAAGCCCAGTGCTCTTCCTCCTTCTTCGCGAGGGTGATTATCTTTGCCATCCAGATGTAGTACTCATCGTCTGGGAAATATATCTTGACCACGCGTTCCATCTCTTCCATTGTCTTCTCGCCCTTGCACCTCGTTAGCAGGGAGTAAATATGAGATGCTCGATCTTCGATGCCCATCTTCTTATAGTATTCTAGAGCTTTTTCGGCCCATTTCACGCATTCCTCTTCCTTGCCCTGGGCATAGTGTATTTTCGCTATGTAGTAGTAAGCGTCCGCCGAATCGAAGTAGTTTTTCCTTTTAGAGCCTATCCTTATTGCCTTCTTCGCATACTTTATTCCTTCTTCGTACCTACCTGTGAAATAGCATATTGTAGCTAAGGTTATATTTGCACTTATCATGAATTTTATGCTTCCTATTTTCTCCGCGATTTTCAATTCTCTCTGTGCGTAATTCCATGCGCTCCTAAAATCTCCGTACTCCAGTAGAATATTCGCCATGTTGCTGTATCCGTAGTTGAGGCCATCTATATCACCCAATATGGTATTGTAATCTATGCTCCTTCTGTATGCTTCTATGGCGTTGTTGAAATCCCCCAAATTCTCATATGCTGTGCCTAAATTATTGTAGGCTGTGGCTATGCCATCGTAATTACGGATCTTCTCGTAGAGGGCGATGCTCTTCTTGTAATATTCAAGCGCTTTTTTGCTCTTGCCCCAGTCGTTGTATATGATTCCTAAATTGTTGTACACCGAAGCGATTCCCATCGTGTTTTTCAACTTTCTAAATATTTTCATTGCTTTCCAGTAATACTGC
>JALWEL010000228.1:0-10595 GCA_027014065.1 DHVE2 group archaeon | reverse complement strand
TCTTCGTAGTTCATCATGCTTAGTAGTATGTTCCCAAAATTTTTATAGCCTATCGCAATCTCCAGCTCGTTTTTTATTCTCTCCGCATGCTCTATGTGTTTTTGCTGCGTCTTCAATGCTTCCCGATAGAAGCCCAATTTTCTCTGGCTATCTGCCATTATCTCGTAGGCAATCATCTTCAGGTACTCGTCCTTGCATTTAAGAGCCCTGTTGCAGATGGAAATGGCTTTTTTATACTCTCCCACTGTGTTGTACGTCCTTGCCTTCTCGATATTCGCAAACACGTTCAACTTGTTTCCATACTCCCCACTAATATCTGGTTTTCCAGCATTTTGAGCAGAATGCATCACAGAATAATAAAGCCATGAGCGTGTGAAGTCATCGTTTTCTCGATTTAGGAATTTCTCCAAGAGGAGCAGGTAATGGAGTGAGGATTCGTAATCTCGCGTCTCCTGCGAAATCTCGATGCAGCGCTTAGTGTATTTTATTGTCTTTTTGGTGTTTTCGCTCATGGAGTAATGATGGGTTAGGGAGAATATGCGCTCCCATTCGGGATATACCTTCTTTTTTTCTATTGCATTTGCAACCTTTTCGTGAAGTTCTTTTCTTTCATCATCTTTGAGATTCTCGTATACGAAATTTTTGAAATCTCTCCGGATGAATACGTATCCCCTGTAGATTCCGGAGCGATACGTTTCTAAGAATTCCCGAATTATTCCCTTCTCCATAAGGGATGCAATTGCTTTTTTATTTAATTTTCCGAGCACATCCTCAATTATGTTCTCTGGGAACATGTTGCCGATAACAGCTCCAGCCTTCACTATTCTTTTCTCTTCTTTGTTGAGACTACTATATATGCATCTCAGACCGGCGCTCACAGATTTCACGCTCTTCCCGATTTTGTGGCACTGCACTAAGAGTTCCAGCGAGGATATGTTTCCCTTCGAAATTTTGTAAAATTCCCCTGCGTTTTTTTCCAGTTCGTATTCCTTCAGATACTCCACCGTTTGCTCCTCGTTTAAATTATCTACTTCTAAAATATCCGCGTTCTCTCCAAGTATGATTTTTTCTAATTCGTAGTCTAGTTTTTTTTCCTCACCCGTGGGATAGCTGAGAACTAGTAGAACTCCTGGCGGTGAATCGAGAGAGAAGTGCTGAAAAAATTTTATGGAAAGGGGATCCGAATAATTAACGTCTCTGAAGTAAACTATCACTGGGGCACTCTCCTTTATGGCTCCAAAAACCCTTTCAAATAGAGAATTTGCGGATATCCTGCCTCTTACGAGTTCGGGAAAATATATGGACGCAAATCTCCTTATGGTAACGAGGGGCATGTATTCCTCCCCCGGCTCGCTTCGATAGTAAAGAATATTTGCTTTAACATTCTTCGCAAAATACCTAATAAGGTGACTCTTTCCGCTTCCATCCGGGCCAACCAAAACGAGGATGCGACCCTTTTTCAAACTTTTTTTCCATGTCTCATCCAGTTTTTTCAACTCAGAATGCCGCCTAATTTGCATGCGTGATAATTGCAATCCGAATATAAAGAGTTATCGAAAGAGAGAAAAAAAGGAATTAGTCTTCCTCGTTATCTGGGCCTTTATTTCCTTTGCTCTCTCCTTTAGACGCGACCACGTCATCTATGCGCAGAATCATTATGGCAGCATCTGTGGCGCTGTTTATTGCCTGCTTGCCAACGCGTATGGGCTCTATCACTCCGATTTTCTCCATGTCCTCCACTTTGCGCGTGTAAACGTTCAATCCGTAGGTAACTTTTCCGTCTTTGTGTGCCTTTCTGAGCTGTATCAATATGTCAATTGGGTCGAGACCTGCATTTTCAGCGAGGCTTCTGGGAAGTATCTCTAAAGAATCTGCGAATTTCTCAATGGCAAGCTGCTCTCTTCCGCCCACTGTGGCTGCGTAGTCCCTCAACTTCAGGGATATTTCTATGGCACTTGAGCCTCCGCCGGTGGTGTATTTTCCGTCCTCGATGGCTTTTGCCACCACGTGCAATGCGTCCTTTATGCTTCTCTCTATCTCATCCACCACGTGCTCGGTGCCACCTCTTATGAGAATGCTCACGCTCTTCGGGTTCTCGCAGCCCATCACGAAGGTCATATTATCTTCTCCAATCTTCCTCTCTTCAACTAACTTCGCATGCCCGAGGTCCTCTGCGCTCAGGTCATCGAGATTTGTCACAATCCTTGCGCCGGTGGCCCTCGAGAGCTTCTCCATGTCGCTCTTCTTCACGCGGCGAACCGCATATATGCCAGCCTTCGCAAGGAAGTGCTGCGCAAGGTCATCGATTCCCTTCTGGCAGAGCACCACGTTTGCCCCGCTTGCCTTTATTTTATCAACCATGTCCCTCAGAACCTTCTCCTCCTGCTCTAAGAACTGATGAATCATATCGGGGCTCTTGATCTGTATGCTTGCGTCAATCTCTGGTTTCTTGACTTCCAGAGCCACATTAATAAGGGCGATCTTAGCATCCTTCACGGATTTTGGCATTCCAGGATGCACCTTCTCCTTATCTAAAATCATCCCATCAATGAGCTCCGTGTTATTTATTGACCCTCCCTGCTTCTTTATTATCTGAATTGCATCCACATCCACTACCCACTTGTCCCCGATCTTCTCGGCCACTTTCTTTATCGCTTTCACCGAGATTTCGCTGAGCAGATCCTTGGCCATGCTGGCACTCTTGCTGCTAAGCGCAGTCTGGGCTATTTTTTTAAGTATCTCCTCATTTTCCAGATCAATGGGCTTAGCAATGCTTTCTAAAATCTCCTTTGCCTTCTCCGCAGCGAGTCTATATCCCTTTGTGATCACAGTGGGATGAACATTCTGCTCTATGAGCTCCTCCGCATTTTTGAGTAATTCACCTGCAAGAACCACGGCGGTTGTGGTTCCATCGCCCACCTCGGTGTCCTGCGTTTTGGCCACTTCAACCATCATCTTCGCGGCGGGATGCTCTACATCTATTTCCTTGAGAATCGTAACTCCGTCGTTGGTTATAACCACATCCCCGAGGGAATCCACAAGCATCTTATCCATTCCCCTCGGTCCTAAGGTGGTGCGAACCGCATCAGCGATTGCCCTCGCGGCTGCTATGTTGTTCTTCATTGCATCCCTTCCGGTTTCTCTCCTCGTACCTTCTTTGAGTATGAGAATTGGCTGTCCAGCCATCATTTTCAATCACCTCCAGTGAAGGTAAAAAATATCTTCTATAAAAAGATTTCTCAAAAAGGAAAAATAGGGTGTGACGTATTTTTCACCATGCACAAGTGGACTATTGTTCTTCTCTTAGCTTTGCTTATCTTGTTTTCGGGGAGCGTACAGACTCACGACAATTTAAAAGAAATTGATAATAATGCGAAATCCGTTGTCTCGGATAGCGTAGTGATAACGTCCGAGCAGGATTTCGAAAATGGTACGTTAGAGGATGTGAATGCCACGTATCATCCGGGGGATCTGTATTTGGAGAAGGAATACTTCACATATACGGTGGGCCAACTCGATAGCCCTAATTCCGCGATAAGTGGTGGTTACACATTTCTTCCGGGAGACGCGGATTTTGTGATGAGAAGCGACGGCGTGGTCCAGAAAATAACAATTAAAGTGGGGGATTCCAACAGCATGTTCAAAGCCAAAGTTCTCAGAAACGACGGCAGCAACAATTTTTACGCCGTTTCCACCTCTCCGGATTTGCAACCAGCGGCCAACGGTCAGAGCACGTTCGATGTGAACTTGCCAGTGAAGAAGGGTGACAGATTGGGGATTTACACAGAAGGCGATTTATCCGCATTCTCGAACACAGGAGACAACGGATACTGGTGGCATTTCGGAGAGGTTCAGGGGGACGATGTGGCCATGACATGGGATAACTCCCCATACATTCCAACGATGCAGGCCACGGTTCGGGGAGAGCGCTACATCCATTATGGAAATTGGACCTCGGAGGTTATCGAGTTGAACGACATCCCCTCAAGAATTTCGGTTTCTTGGGACTCAACGCTATTCGATGGGACATCCATAACAATGTACGTTAGGACTTCGTCGGATGGAATAATATGGAACTCATGGCAGAAGATAGATCAGGGGGGATTCGTGGAGAACCCGCAGAAATACGTGATGGTATGGGCCGAACTTCAGGGCACGGATTCTTACAGCCCGGAGCTTCACAGTATCACAATAAATTACGATTACAATATCAATGGCTTAGTGATCAATGAAATATCCTCATACGGCTCTGGAAATAGTGAGTGGGTGGAAATTTACAACTCCGGTAAGGATATGGATATAACCGGATTGGAAATAGATGATCAGGATGGGAACACTTACACAGTGCCAGACGATATTGGCACAATGCCCCACGACACATACCTCGTAATTTATTTCGGCTCGGGAACCAACGATGAGGATTTCAGCGACGGAGTCGCACATCTCTACGCGGGGTTCACTAACGATATTTTGAACGATAACGGAGACGATATCGTCCTTAAAATAGGGGGTAACGCAATCGATTATGTGGCCTTCTGGTCCGGGGGCTTTGCGGATGTGGATTCTCCCCCATCCGGGTTGAGTTTCACTCGGAATGGAATCGGATACAATGGCTATCCTCCCGCCCCTGGCCCCGGGGAGAGCCTCTCTCTCATTCCCAACGGCATAGACAACGATTCAGCATCGGATTGGCATATAACTTCCGGTTCTTCAGTGACTCCAGGAGAAGAGAATGCAAATATGCTCATAGTGAATAGCGAAGATGTTTCTCCATCTGAAGCGCGTCAGTACTCCAAGGTTAGCGTGATTCGGATGGACATGAGTGCTTACGGAACAATCGGGGAATACGTGACTTTGAGTAATATCATCGTTGTGAGAAACGGCACCGCTACCGATGATGATATAAAGAACGCTTACATATATTTGGATGAGGATAAAAGCGGAAATTTCACCAGTGGAGATTCTCTTCAAGCTCAGGTTAATTTTGTGAATGGCACGGCAAACTTCTCCATGTCCATAGGAATAAACTGCGGGGAATCAGTTACCTACTTTATTGTGGTGGAAATCGAGGAGAATGCAAATACCACCGCATTTGCTAATTTCACCCTTCAGGGAATGGATGTGAGCGGTAAAAACATATACAGGTACGAGGGAGTAACCACAAAGAATATGAAGATCATTCCCAAGGACAGCACACCTCCTTACGTTTCCCATGTGATATTTTCCCCGCCATCGCCTGTTAGCGTTGGATCGTTAAGCATATCCATCTATTTCAACGAGCCGATGAACACATCTTCCCCTCTTCATGTTTCTTACGGCCCGGGCGGCTACGATTATTCCGTGAGCGGAGGATGGAGCGGGAGCACGGTGTGGAAGGGCAGCACCACCATATACTCTTCCACCCCAAACGGAGAGTTGAGACTTATCGTGGAGGATGGGGAGGATCTGGCGGGCAATGTGATGAGCCCAAATCCTTATCAAACCACATTCGTTGTGGACACAGTACCTCCAGAAGTGGAATCCATTTCATACGGGGGGAAGCAGCCATTCGGAGTGGGGAGTTATCAGATGACAATAAAATTCAACGAGGATATGGATACGGGAATTAATCCCACCGTTAAGTACGGGATAATCAATACCTCCTATGTTAGTGGAAGTTGGCAAGATTCGCGTACGTGGATTGGTACCCTGAAAGTTACTTCTTACTCCGAGAACGGGAGAAATACGGTGTACATAAAAGATGCGAAGGACCGTGCGGGAAATACAATGAGCGAAAACGTCTCGTACATTACGATAGACACCACCCCGCCATACGTGTCCGCGATTCAATTCAACAGAACTCAACCATTCGGCGTTGGAGAATACGAAATACATGTGTTCTTCAGCGAGGATATGAATACGAGCGTGGAGCCCGTAGTGACCTTCGGAGTTACGCACACCTATTTCATGCATGGATTTTGGATAGGGAGCAAGGAATGGAGAGCGAGGTTTACAATTTCCGCGGGAATGGACAACGGGAACAACACACTCATAATTCGAGACGCGAAGGATCTTGGTGGGAATGTGATGACGGAGTACATAACAGGAATGCTGGTGGATACCCAGAAACCGAAGGTGGTCTCCGTGGATATGGGATCCCATAGAGCTTACAAAGCTGGAGAATACCCAATAACCATATACTTCAACGAGGCCATGAACATATCATCTAAGCTCAACGTTAGCTATGGAGTAAATAAAATGTTTAAAGTGGAAGGTGCGTGGATTTCAAACACCACGTGGCAGGGAACGGTTAAAATAGGTGAAAACGCTGAAAATGGGGAAAATAAAATATACGTATCCTCCGGAAAGGACTTAGCGGGCAACGAAATGAACCTATATTACAACTTCTCTTTCATGGTTGATACCGTGGCTCCCAACGTTACTATAATTCTAACTCCACACGGCCCCTACAACGGAAACTCCACCATAACCGCAACCTTCTATTTCAGTGAACCAGTGGCGAAAGTCATAGTGTTAGTGGATTCCATACCCTTCAACGCCACCCCCTCCAACGGGCAAATTTACAGCGATACTTACACTTTAATTATTTCGACGTACATGCTAAACGAGGGAACACATAGTGTATCCATCGAAGAAGCTTCGGACATGGCGGGTAATTCCGTGCCAAGAGATTACTCTACAACCTTCGTTGTGGACAAAACCCCGCCTTCTCTCTCTTTAGATTACAAGAAAGTGTGGGTCGAAGGCAATACGGTTGAAATAATCGCGCATGTTTCCGACAGTATGAGCAACATTTCCTCCGTGGAATTAAAATACGTGGATTCCTCGGGTATTTCAAGGGTTGTTAAGATGGAGTACGTTGGAAGCGGGGATTACGTGGCCAAAATAAAAAATGTTAGGGCCGGAGAGATAAGCTTCTCCGTCATAGCGAAGGATTCCGCGGGTAACGTTGCAAAAGAGGATGGAACGGTGGAGGTGCAAACCTATTTCATGTCTCTGCTCTGGCTCTGGATTCTCTTGGCGGTGGTGGCATTGGTGCTCCTCATAATTCTAGGGGCAATCATAAGAAAAAGGCGCATGAAGGGGCTTCCCGCCATTGGCCTGAAAGAGAGGTTCTCAAAACCAAAGGATGAAGACGAAGAGTTCTACGAAGAATAATGCTTATTTTTCGTATTTCGTCCCCTTTATTTTTAGCAAGGCCCGGTAGAGTTGCTCTAAGAGAATGAGATAAGCTAATTCGTGGCGGAAGGTCATCTTCGAGAGCGAGATTTTCTCATTGCCATATGATTTTTCAAAACCCTCTGGGGGACCCACCGCGAACACTACCTCCCTTCCATCTGAAAATCTCCTTCGGAGGAACTCTTGGAATTGTGCTGTGCTCATCTCTTTTCCCGCGGGATCCAATAGGATGTAATCTTTTTTCACCTCCCTTCCCCCTTCTTTTTTAAATCGTGCAATTTTTGAGATACGAGTTTCATAAAAATTCACTATTTCTTTATATTCATTCTCGACTTTTCCGAAATTTATAATTTTTATCTTCGCAGGAATCATTTAGAATACGAAATGTTTATAAGTTTTTAAATATTGCCCACCTGAAGGGTGATTTCATGGTTGAAGTAGTGCTTACCACGGACAGAACGATGATGTCCAACCACCACCACAAAGAATTCTTAGGGTTCGGAACCACCGGTCCTCCTCTCATACTTCCTGAGAAGGCATGGCTGTGGCTCTTCGCACCAAAGATGAAGGTGGTGGATAGGGATGGGAGAGCATTAGAAGCTCCTTACGGATTGAGAAAAATAGAAGCAAAACTGATTGATGAGGGTTTCGACGCGGCAATCATAGACCCCGATCATCTCCATAAACATGTGGATGATGCGAAGGTTCTTCTTCTCTCTCACCATGATTATTTTGGGTTTGGACCGCCGTCGAGTACATTTGCATCTATTTTTAAAACGGAAACGGTCAACGCAAGATCTTTCGCTCGACTTATGAACTCCGAGCCCGTTAGAAAGATGAAGAAAAACGGAGTGAAGATAATCGCTGGCGGCCCCGCTGCGTGGCACTGGAAATACAGGGAGGATAAGATGAAGGAGTGGGGTGTGGATAGTGTCGTGGACGGGGAGGGTGAACTGATAGTGGGAGAATTGGTCCGCAAAGCTCTGAATGGAGAGGAGCTCCCCAAATTCGTGGATTTAAAGCCATCGCAATCTCCTAAAATCGAGGAAATATCCGAGATAAAACTCCCCAGCGTAAATGGTTTAGTGGAAGTTATGCGCGGCTGTCCCCGGGGCTGCAAGTTCTGCTCCGTCACGCTGAGACCTTTGAGATACATGCCATTTGAAAAGATAGAGAAAGAGATTTTGGTGAATGTGCGCCATGGAGTCGAGAACGGAATAATACACAGCGAAGACGTTCTCCTCTACGGAGCCAAGCCGCCATCATATATCATACCGAATGAAGAGAAATTGATAAAATTGCACAAGCTGTTCAAAAAGCACTACAAGAAGGTGGTGTGGGCCCACGCGAGCTTAGCAGCTATCGTAAAGGGGCAGCATGATTCAAAACTCATGGACAAATTGGCGGAAATAATAATAGATGAGCATCAGTCGTGGTGGGGAGCAGAGATTGGTGTGGAGACAGGCTCACCGAGATTAGCTAAAATTATAATGCCTCAGAAAGCCAAGCCCTTTGACACGGAGAAATGGCCCGAAATAGTTATAGAGGGCGCAGGAATAATGCAGGATGTAGGAATGGAGCCAGCAATGACCCTAATTGCAGGGCTCCCAGAAGAAACAGAGGATGATATAATAAAAACCTTAGAGTTGGTGGATGAGCTCTGGGATTTCAAGGCGATAATAATGCCCATGTTCTTCGTTCCAATGGGATTGCTAAAAGACAAAGACTGGTTCCAGGCTTACGAGCTCAGCGATATACACATGGAACTGCTCAAAAGATGTCTCACTCATGGCATAAGGCAGGGTAAGAGAATTTTAAAGAATTACTTTGAGGAGAAGTGGTACGGTATGTTTATGATGCCCTTCTACCATATTTTCATTGACCTCATAGAGAGGCAAGCGAAGAAGAGGGGGTATATAAGCGAGCCGGGAAGCCATGTTGGTAAGAAATTCGGAAAGATAGATGAAGAGAAGGTGAAGAAAGAGAAAGGCGAGAACGTGGATTGGGACAAGACGTGCAGGTAATCAGCTTCCAAGCTGTTTTTTAATCATTTTTTCCACGATATCTAAAAATTCCTCTTCGCTGCCCTTTGGAATGGAAGCGCCCGCGGCTATGTTGTGGCCACCTCCATAGCCTCCAACTTTTTCGGAAGCCTCTTTCATTATTATTGAAAAATCTACTCCTTTGTTTATCAGGCTTCTCGGCGAGCGAACGGATACCTTTATGTTTCCGTCCTCGCTGTTGGCAAATGCTATTATCGGCAACTCCTCTTTCTCTTCGCTCAGGAGCATGGAGGCAACGATTCCCACTATGTTCTCGTTTATTTTATCACCAGCATGGAAGTACTCCAAGTACTCCCTCTTCGTAATTCCGATTTCACGCACTAAATTCACACCGTCCACTAAATTTCTCCGGTGATTGTTCAGCATGCTGAGCGCCTTTTTATAATATTTGTCTCGATCCCCTAAACACACATGAAATCCAATTTCTGCCTTCATGTATCGTCCGCACGCGTTTAGCAAAGTGGCAAATTCTTTGGCGTCTCTGAGCGGAGTTCCGCGCTCCTCATGGGGAAGTGTGTAAACCTCTCCAATTAATCTTTCCGCCATTTCGTAGCCGTAGCTCATGCTCAAAATTAACTTTACGAGTTCGCTCAAGATTATCCTTCTCTCTTCGATTGTGAGATCAACCCATCTCCTCCACTTCTCCCTTTTGAGAGGGATGCCCAAACGCTTTAAGAATCGAATTGCAGCCTTCTCATCGCCGGTGATCGTAGGTAAAATTGGGTCTGTTGAGTACTGCAGTGCTTTGTATACTGGTCTCGTCTCTCTTCCGAAGAATCGCGCGTCTATGAAGTAATCGATGAATCCGTATTTCTTTGCCTCCGCCAATATGAATCTGTTGGTTCCCGTGAGCCTTAAGCTCTCGGTATCCTGCATATCACCTATTGCACCCACAATGGCAATGGCACTCAGATCAACGTTTCTGGAATCCAATTCTCTTGCAACTAAGTAGGTGACTCCTGCGCCGCTTATGTCCGTTGACCCATCTTTTCCGAAGAGATGGGGATTGAGCTGGAGAACTTCGCTCTTTTGCACTTCTCGAAAAAAAGAATCCAAATTTCCCCTTGCGCTTTTAGGAATCTCGGGCTGCAGCGCGCTGGGCACATGGTGATCGGTGATAACTGCATTCAATCCGTGCATCAGGTGCACCATGCCGCTCCCTAAATCCGTGAACCACACCAGCGGGGGATTTTCGTCCTTTAGTTCTTCTATTTTCTTCTCGTCCAATTGCTTTACAAAATCCACTCGATACTCTTTTCCTGCTCTTTCCAAAGCGCGGGCGGCGATGCTGCCCGAGGTTATGCCATCGGCGTCGATGTGAGAAACAACAACAACCCTCTCCACTTTTTTAAT
>JALWEL010000227.1 GCA_027014065.1 DHVE2 group archaeon | reverse complement strand
GATGAAAATAGCCCGCACGGGCACGTTGGAAGATGTGGACGTTCCTGAAGATGTGAAAAAGATATTCAGAACTTCCCTAGAAATATCTCCAGAGTGGCACGTGGCCATGCAGGCAGCGTTCCAGAATCATGTGGACAACGCGGTGAGCAAGACGGTAAATTTGAGAAACAGCGCCAGCATTGACGATGTGGACAAGGTATATATGCTTGCGTACAAGCTCAAATGCAAAGGTGTAACCATATACCGCGACAAGAGCAAGAGCGAGCAGGTAATTCATCAGGGCACCGAGGACGTGGAATCTATATTTAAGGAGAAGGAAAAGGAAATACTCCAGTTAAAACTATTCCCCGAGGAGTATGTGAAGATGGATGCGACAGAGAGTGCGGCATGCAGAGACGGTACTTGTGATTGAGGTGAGTTTATGAATCCGGAAGATGCGGTTAGAAGATTAAACGAAAAATTCGGCAAGATGGACGAGCATCTGTTCGAAATTGAAAGCGTGGCTGAGAATTTCTTTGGTGAGTACGTGGTTGCCCTGAAGGTGACCCGCATGGTGAAAGCTTCCTATGTGGTTTTAGATAAAATTGCCAAAGTCACTGGTGCAGAGGACATACTAATAGAAAAATGCTCAGGCGACAATTTGCTCGAGATAAAACTGCTCATTAAAAAATAAAAGAAAAATAAGGAGTTTATCTCCTTTTTCTCGCAGCAACTGCCACAGCCGCAAATACTACGATGAGCATCATTGCGAGTATTCCATCGCTGAACTCCGGCACTTCGGTGCTTTCACCCCAGTTATCAGATGAGGTTATCCTGTTCCATGTGCTGATATCAAACCAGCTTCCGCTTGTTGGCTCATTTTGAGCACCTGCTCCATCATCGTTTATATACGTGATTACTCCGATATCCTTTGCATTCCCCATCGTTATGTTAAGTTTGCTGTAATCGATGGCAATTTCTATGGTCCATGAGGATGAGCTATTATCCATTGCGAAGCTCCATCCGGAAGGGGTGGTATATACCCAATTTCCACCGGATACGCGCCATTCATTGATCTCACCGTTAAAAGCAATTTTAATCGCAAAATCTCCGGATTTTAGAGGGCCGTTGTGGTCGTAATCTACATCAAATCCTAGTTGTATATTTGTGTAATTAGATGGTGTCGGGTTTGAGTAATGAGCCAGTATATACAACTTGTTTCCCGATGTTTTCATGTACATATCTATGTTTTTGTTAGGGGTATTTGAAACGGGATAGGAGTATAGGAATGCATCGTCCCATTCCCCTGCGCTCTTGACACCATCCAAGGTAACCGCCGTTCCGTTATGTGCATTGAAGGTCATATAGTTGTTACCCCATGCTGCGGGTGAAGTGAGCAACAAAGTCCACTCATCTGGCTTGAGATAGTAGGAGAGGTAGGGCACGGTGTACGAAGAACCATCTATGTATGTGTGGACTCTCATATGCACGTCCTTGAAAGTTCCCGAAGTAATCCCTATGACATTGAATGGGATTTTCATCTCGTAATAAACGTAGTTTCCGTTCATTGTCATCTTTATTGTGGCATTCGTTGCTGATTTATCTGGTGACCATCCTGAACCGGTGCCGTGGTTTTCCGTGTAGGAGAATGTGTCGTTATCGAGTTTTGAGCCACTGAATCTAACATCATCCGTCTGGGGTGCCGAGCCCCCGTTTCCATTAGGATCGAAGTAGAACCTTATGGTCGACTCTTTGTTGCTAACGTTGGAGATGTACCCACCCAGATAGAGATACGAGCCATCCTCCAATGACCTGACTAAAACACCGTGCCCGGATTCGTCCTGCAGATAGTACTGCGAGGCCCCGTTCCATTCCGATGAGGAGAATGAGCCATCTATTACGGGATGAATATAACTTGCAGGCGTTCTTATTTCCTCGTACTGTCCGTTCCAGTGAGTCTGCGAGTAAGCGGTTATATATGTATTGGGTTCGTTGAAGCGGAATGTGGAGGGGTAACTTACAACATTTGTGTACTGCATTCCGAATCCCAGTATATTATCGCCGTTCTTGCTCAGACCCATATAACTCTTGAGAATCTTCACCTCTGCGGTGCAGTACTGCGAGCTAAAATTCCAATATGCAGTTATATTCACGCCATCTGGATTTTTAAATGAGGTCCATGAACCCGAAGAATCCGCCTCCCTGTAAAAAACGCCACCCCCGCCTTCGGAGAGAACAACGTAGAATGTGGAGTCCTGCAGAGATACGCTGCGGCTGTTGTTGCTCTCGAAGTGCACAGACAGATAATCTGAATCGGAAGTGTTCACCACTTGAAGGTAAAGATAGATGTATGATTCATCTTCAAAAATGGCCGTGTAATTATTCCATGTATCCTCCAATCTTATGAAATTCGCTCCGTACCATTCGAATAGATACGAGTATTTTCCGTCCATGTTTATTCTAGAGAGCATTCGAGGGATGCGAATGTTGTATCCATGGTTCTTGTCCATGTAGTAAATTATGTTCTCCAATATTCCATCGCCATTGGCAGTTATCTCCTTAGGGCTCTGGGTGTATCCATAGAACATATAATGATTTACTTGGGCTATGGTTGCGTAGGCCTTATTTGGAGTCCAATTTCCAATAAACAGGGTATCGTTTAAGTTTCTCTCAGATTTTTTCATGACGTATATATTTGAAGCTATGTGGTTGTAAATCTGAATCTCTCCCGGGGCTCCGGAAATAGAGTTGGGAGTTTGGTATATGGAGACATTCAAAGCATCTACTGTATCTGTTCCGCTGGTACTGGAATACAAGTAGGTGGTTAAACCCATAATTGGCAACAATCTTCCACCCCCCACTCCAATACCTAATATTGGAATGTCGCTAAGGTACATGTGCTTTATTTCCTCCGTGCTTATGCCAGTTGCATCGGTTCCAATCATTATTAGATTATACCGGTAATAATTTGCGTTGGATACTCCATTGACTGGCAGCATATCCACAGTATAATTTTTATCTGTAAGGTATTCTCTCCACTCATTTGCTATCGTTTTATTATCTCCATATATGTACAGGATTTTTCCTGCATCACCGTACGCTCTTGTTTGGGTGGACGTTTCCGCCCCGCTAACTGCCCCAATAACGGCAAAAGATGATGCGAGCATCAAAATCACCATTATAAAGGGTAGCAACCTTCTATTTTTTCTTCTTTCCATGTTGGATAATAACAAATCATGATATAAAATACTTTGCATTATTTGCTTTAAAAAATTCTTTTTAAATATTTAATTTAGAAATTTTACGGCAGAAAAGATAATAATGAGCAATGATATACACTGCTAAGGGCCCGTAGGCTAGTCTGGATAGACTGTAGGTCTTCGGAATCTACGACCCGGGTTCGAATCCCGGCGGGCCCGCTGGGGAGACACCTGCGATTATGCCCCCTACGGGACAAACTCGCAGCTTTCGCTGCTCTTTTCTCTCTGCCCCCTTCTCTTCTGACATGGGTACCGCTCCCTGCATAGCAGGGCGAAGCTTAGGTGCCCCTTCGTAGGGAACCAGCTGGTGGTTCCTATTATTTTATATTTGCCTCTTTTAAGGGGTAAATTGTTTTGTAAGAATAAAAAATGGTATTGGGTGAAGATAAAGAAGAGCAGAATTCACAACCAATACTATAACCTCCCTCAACCGGATAGTACACCCATGTCTTCCGAAAAAGCAATAAGGGAATTATCACAGCTATGGCGATTGTCTCTGTTATTTTAGTGATCTTTTTAGAAATGGTACTTTGGCATGCTGGACTCATTCTCGTTGTATAAACAAATTCTGAAGAATCCAACAATACTAAAAATATCCAGTTGTATTACCACTCTGTTTTGCATAACAACATATATGTTTATTTAGATGGAAAATTTATGGGTGATACTCATCTGATACATATATCACATTAAATGACATTGCTCCTGGAACTTATACGATTACGATAAGAGTTACCACTATGGTAGGGATATCCCTGGACGAAAAAACGGTGACAGTATATCTCGGAGAAACTACAAATGTAGAATTGAGTTATCATGGGTAACTTTTTTTATTTTTAAAAATTGAAAAATAAAAGGGTGATTTTACTCCTCGTTCATAGCGCCCAGCACGGCATCGAGGAGATCCCGGGCATCTCTGACGTCCATGCCAACTGTGGTAGTCAAGAAATCCATTAGCTCTTCTTCCGTTGCGCCGTTCTCTATCCGGTACACGAGCATCATTATTATTCTGCTGAGAACCTTCTGTATGAATTCCTCCTCGATTCCGAGAGCTTTCACTCCCACCAGAACTCCGATGACTAGTGCGGTGAGTGCGTTGTTGAATTCCTCTTTTCCCAGAGTAGACTTGTCCAAATCCACTCTCAATCGTATCTGCTTGTTCTCTCCGCCAATTGAGTATTTCATCATATGCACCTTGTCGTTTAGCCACATCAACGTCTCATAGATTTGAAGTTTCTCTTCGTCGCTCATACCCTCCATCTCGATAGTAGTGGGCACAATCAAATGCACAAATCCCTTGGAGAACATAACCAAGAGTCGCATGGGCACCGATGGATGCTCCGCGTAATACACACCCATCTCAATTTCGTCCACCTTCCAAGGCAGGTCAACTATGTCCGGAGAATCGTCTTTTCCTTCAGTCAACCAGCTCAAAACCTTTGCTTCTATTGCTTCCATTTTAATTCACCTCGAAGAGAGAGAAATGTCATAGGATATAAATTTAATTGGACACATCTACGAAATTAAATAAAAAAGAAAACGTGGATTTATTTCTTCACGCGGTAAACCACATCGATTACTGTTCCGTCGCGCCAGAGAATTGCAGCGATTATGTCATCTGTGGTTTTAGGCTCCTGCGGCTTTCCGCAGATCCTCTCCGCCTTCTTTTGGAGATCTTGAATATCATATATGGGTACCTTTGAGCCGCGCATGGCCTCGATTATATCGTCCCTCTTCGGATTTATCGCAATTCCGTGTTCAGTCACAACCACATCCACCACTTCTCCCGGAGTGGTTACCGTCGTCACGCGTTCCTTTATCACCGGTACACGATATCTGTAAAGGGGCACCGTCACAATGGTTAGCGCCGAGCCAGCAGCGACTTCTTGATGTCCTCCAATCCCGTGAAGAAGCAAACCATCGCTGTGGGTGTTCACGTTCACATTGAAATCGATATCCACCTCAGTTGCACCAAGAACTCCCACATCCAGCATGTTCACTATCCCTCCTGAAGAATACGGGTTGCCGTACATGGCAAGGGGAGTTTCGATGTGATTCGCATCCTCTTTCAAAGATTTCACCGCGTCCAAATCGAATGCTTGCCCGTCGAACACCACGTCCACTAAGCCATCATGGAGCATGTCCACCACGTACTTCGTAACTCCCCCGTTAATGAACGAAGCTCGAATTCCTCTCTTCTTCATCAAATCCCCCAAGAACTTCGTGACGGCAAGGGATATTCCTCCTGCTCCCGCTTGAAATGAAAAACCGTCACGCAGCGCTACCTTATCAATAACTTCCAAAGCGTATCTAGCGATTTTCAATCTCGATGGAGAGGTGGTTATGCGAAGCGTGCCGGACATTATTCCATTTGGATCCCCTATCTTTTCCACGGGAACAACGTAATCAATTTGGTGCTGGAATATGCTTATAGGATGCGCAGGATATGGAACTAAATGGTCCGTGATAGCGACGGTATGATCAGCATGATACGCGTCCACCATACCATATGCAAGGGGACCACAAGCAGAAGGTCCGTCCACGCCGTTTAGATTACCGTAGGGATCAGCGGTGGGAGCGGCGATGAATGCCACCTCGATGTGCACTTCGCCGCTTTCCACAGCTCGAACTCTTCCGCTATGCGACCTGAGAACAGCGGTCTCGCGCATTGCGCCGTAGCTCGTCGCTTCGCCCAGCGGACCGTTCATGCTTCCCTCAATTCTCCTTATGGTTCCGTCGCTGAGCATTGGGACGAGGGGCTCGTGGATCGGGAAGAGAGCGGTGGGGAAAACCCGGATATCCTTTATTCCCATCTTTCTTATTGTTTCCATCACCATGTTAACGACGTAATCTCCGTTGCGGAGATGGTGATGGAAGCTCACGGTCATTCCATCTTCGAGTCCCACTTTCCTTATCACTTCTTCAATTGAATTTACAACCTTGCTCCGGGATTCTGGAACCATGCGAAGCAGCGAGCCTGCACGCCTTCCCTCAGGTGGGGTTTTCATGTCACCTGCGAAGGGCTTGAATCTCTGCCCGTTAATCTCGCTTGGAACCTCTCGCCCAACTGCATTGATTGGCATTTAGTCCACCTCCGCAAACGCTAATATCTTCCTTGCTCTCTCCAAAACTGGCTTGTCTATCATTCTCCCGTTCAACGCTATCACTCCTTTTCCCTCCCTCATGGCCTTTTCGGCAGCTTCCACAATTTTTTTAGCCTCTTCTATATCCTTCTCCTCAGGCCTGAACGCCCTGTGAACCACTTCTACTTGATTGGGATGCAGCACTCCCACTCCGTCGAATCCCATGTATCTCGCTCTTCTCGCATATTCGAAGAGACCTTCCTCATCTCGTATATTACTGTAAACCGTTTCCAGAGCCATCTTGCCCTGGGATTTCGAAGCGATGACAATTTCCGCACGCACGTGATCGAGAATGAGCGCTTTTTTCTTAGGGATCCCCAACTCCGCAGTCAAATCTTCACCGCCCCAAGCCATTGCAACAACGCGGGGATGTTTCGCTATTTCGCGGGCGTTGGTC
>JALWEL010000226.1 GCA_027014065.1 DHVE2 group archaeon | reverse complement strand
GAACTATGACCGTGTTTGACACATTGCGGAACTTCTCAAGAGCGGCCTGAGCGTTCTCCCAGCGCCTCTTTCCTTCGGCTTTGAAGGGCATGGTTACTATTGAAACAACTAACGCTCTGGATTCCTTGGCCAGTTCGGCAACCACGGGGCCCGCGCCCCCGCCGGTTCCTCCACCTAGGGAAGAGAGAACGAACACCATGTCCGCGCCGTCCACCAACTTATACAGTGATTTTGCGGACTGCCTCGCTATCGTCTCTCCCAAATCCATGTTTCCTCCTACACCTTTCCCGCCGGTGTAGTTTTCTCCGATAATTACCTTCTTTGGAACATTTAGCGTTCTAACATGCATTCTATCGGTATTTACTGCGATCATCTCGGCTCCGAGGCCCATGGTTGAGAGGCGAGAAATGCTGTTGCTTCCACCGCCACCAACACCAATAACTTTAACTCTGAAATCACTCACATATTTTGGGCCCTGCGAGAGGGCTTCATTTATTATATAATCCCATCCCATCTGGCATCACCTTCTGTCATTTGTCTGACAAATGTATGTATGATGTCATACTATTTAAACCTTTCTCGCAAAATTACCATGTCTCAGCGAGCTCCTGCGCTGCCCTACGCGGAAGTGATTCAAAGCATGGTGAATCTTTTAATAATTGCGGCACATTTTCAACTATGGAATTTCAGAAAGTTACCGCGTCTCAGGAAATTCACGACGAACTACTTCTCTTTGTTTTTCGCATTTATCAAAGCACTTCGGGTAAGTATCCCCGATTGGAATGGAGCTCGGAGAAGCCCAGCACCCACGATTTTTCCTCTTTCTCCCGAGTTTACGGGCCTTTTCTTAAATTTCGATTGGAGAGGGAGTTCGACGAGCTATACGTCATGAGGGAAAAAGAAATAATAGCAACCTTCGCATTGGTTTACAAATTTGAGGGAAAGGAGGTACCTTGGATTCCCATTGATTTGCGGGATCACGTTTACCTTGAATTTTTCATGGTTCGCGATAATTTTCGAGGTAAGGGAATAGGGAAAATGGCTTTGGAATTATCATTGAAAAGAGCGAGGGAGAGGGGGAAAAGGCTCGCTGTGGTGACCTTCGAGGATTTGGATTCGTATAACTATTATCTGGTGCACGGATTCAAATTGATAAGAAGATACAAAAATTTCGTGATTTTGGAGAAGTAAAGTTTTTATTCTCCGCGAAGATTATGAATCTATGTCTCTGCTCTCTGTGGAAACCATCGACTTGCTTCGCTTCATAGTTGCGCTTCCCTTCTTCGCTTATGCTTCCTATTCCGATTTCAAAGAACGATTGATAAGCACTTGGGTTTGGTTCTTCCTTGGCATTTTCGCCGTGGGCTTTGCGATTCTCCAATTCCCTGATATTTATTCCGTAATCGCCCTTCTTCCCTCGATCATCATATTCTACGAGTGGTTCTTCGAGTGGGATCATAAATGGGTCAGTTATTTATTCTACGCAATTGCCGCTGAAATTTTTCTCTATTCTCTCACGTTCATTACTCTAGTTGTGCCCTTCGTGGTGATGTTCCTCATGATTCTCTTCATTCGCGGCATGCACGCTGGAAAGATAATTCGCGGCCGCGCAGACGCCCGCGCTCTAATGACCATTGCCATCTTACAGCCTCTTTATCCCCATTTTCTCGGATTTCCAATTTTCATTCCCCAATATGTTGAGATTATGCAAATCACGTTTCCCTTCGTTTTCTTAGTTCTCCTTTACTCTGCAATTGCCGCGCTTTTCTACCTTCTCTTCGTCTTCTTCAGGAATTTAGCGAGGAAAGACACCGGATTTCCAGAGATGTTCATCGGATACAGAATTCCTATTGATGAAGTGGATAAGCAACATGTGTGGCTAATGGAACGTGTGGTGAATGGGGAGCACGTGCTATACGTGCATCCTCATGAGCACAAAAAAGAGGATTTGGAGGCTCTTAAGAAAATAGGTAGGGACAGGGTCTGGGTGCAGCCCAAAATCCCGTTCATAATTTACATAACCGCCGGATTGATCCTTGCGTACTTAATCGGAAATTTCATCTGAGCGAATTATTGGCCAAAAGTCTGAGAATGTCGCTTCTCGTTATTATCCCAATTACTCTTCCCTCTTTATCCACCACGGGAACCCGTGAGATGTCCTTTTTACCCAGAATTTCAATTGCGGTTTCGATGTCATCATTGTCC
>JALWEL010000225.1 GCA_027014065.1 DHVE2 group archaeon | reverse complement strand
TTTATCTGGGCGTTTTTGAAAGAAAATGGATACATATTCGAACAAGAAAAAGTCCATAAAACTGGCACTCTGAAAATTACGTACTTTGACCTCAAAGGCAAGGATTTCAAGATACGGCTCTGGTTTTCCACGGTGGGCGGAGTTCCAGTGGTGGAGATAGGCATCGGGCCGGAGAACCTAAACAACAGTGAGGAAATCGAAAAACTCAGAGAAAAAATAAGCGCCACTTTCAAAGAGAAAATTGTGTTTGGCAAAGTATAATGAGAATTCTTTGATTTTTTAAATTTAGAACTCTATTCTTATTTTCTCTCCCTCTTCAAAATCCCCGCCAAGCAGTTTTATTTTTTCCTGATTGCAATAAACCCCTATCCCTCTTATTTTCTGCCCTTCCACGCGCAAGGGGAAATCCGCATAGAAAATTCCAATTTCGCCTTTTTTCTCAACTTTAAAATCTCTTCCAAAGAGATTGATTTTTTCCGCATCGCCAAAGACTGCCCCGTATTTGTAATGGGGAATTCCCCCTTCCACCGGCGGATTTCCGATTGGAGTCAAGCCTCTTCCCCATGTTCTTCGGGGCACGAGCCAGTAAAAATGCTCGTGCTTCTCTTTCACGATGAATTCTCTTCCAGAGGCTCTGGGAACCAAACTTTGAATGAGCGGAGTAAGGGGAAATGCTCCCCTCGCCCGTATCCTGTCTTCGCAGCTTCGAAGCTCGAAGTGCACGTGCTTTGAAGACCACGGCATGAAAAATCCGGAAATAAGCATCTCTCCCAACGAATCTCCGCGGGCCAATTTGTCCCCTTCTTTTACATTCGGTTTCACATGGAGGACTTTCAGGCATATATTATCTGAGATTTCAATCGCTATGACATAATCCTCCTCCATCGGCAGATTTTTAGGCGCTCTTACTCTCCGAATCTCAACAACCTTCCCGGATTCCATTGGAAAGAGGGGGAGAGAGGAGAAATAAACATCCACTGCCGTGCCTGAGCGATGACCCACGTAAGGGCTGTTGAAAAATGAGTACCATGCATTTCGTGGAATATCGATGAATAAATCTCCGTAGCGAGCGATTTTCATCTTAGTCCCTCTCGAAGAAACAATAGTAGCGGGTCAAAGATTTGTGAACTCGCACTGGGAACATTTCGCGAAGATTGAAATATTTCTTTCCGATTTCCACAGCCCTGCTCTCTGGAAGCACTATCGAAACTTTATCCGTCACATCGGAGAATCTCTTTAACGCCCTCTCGTAGAGTTCGTTTAGCTTTTCCCCCATGGATGAAGATGACCTTCCGTACGGCGGGTCGGTGACGATTGCATCGTAATTTCCTTCTATTTCTCCCACATCCCTTCGGGTTAAATTTACCCTCACGCCAAATTTTTTCAAATTAGTCTCGGAAGCCCTGAGCATGCGCTCATCTAAATCGCTGCCGTGCATGTCCATTCCCATTAGCGAGCCTTCCAAGAGAATTGTGCCCGTGCCGCAAAATGGGTCCAGTATTTTCGCTCCTCTTTTCACCCTCGCGAGATTAATCAGGGCTCGAGTATACCGGGGGTGCATGGTTATTGGATAAGAAATCGGCATGCTGGAAGATTTTCTTCCCTCGAAATTCTCGTTCTTGAAGTCGTACAGTTCCACCCCCACGTGTATTCTTTTGGCCACCGGCGCCCTGACGATTTTCTCCGGGTTATCAAGATTTACCTTTCCCCTTATCATCTTCCCTATTTCCCGCTCAACATAGTTTCCCTTCAAATCTCGGAGACCGAAATAAACACGGGAGCGCACCGCGAAGTTCTCTAACTCCAGATTTATTTCGGGTATGGAATCAGAGGAGACAACATGCTCGGATATGTACCTCAAAAAGCCGGCGCGTTTCAGAGGAGCCCAATTATCCACAGATAAAACGAGAACGGGAAAATCGTCCTCCACGATTTCGTACCGCAATCCCTCTCCTTCCAAAATCCCAATTATTTCAGATATGGAAAAAAGATGGTGCTCGCCCCAGAACTCTAAGAGAATCATAGCACACCCTGCAATTTCGCCGCTTTCACCAAGTTTTCAACCATGCACGCCGTTGTGACCGCTCCGACTCCCCCGGGCACCGGCGTGATTTTCGCCTTCTTTTCGATCGCTTCAAAATCTGCATCTCCCCGCAATTTTCCATCCACAATGTTGATTCCCACGTCAATAACTATGGCGTCATCGCGAACCATGTCCTC
>JALWEL010000224.1 GCA_027014065.1 DHVE2 group archaeon | reverse complement strand
GGAAAAAGCATATCTGGCGGGGAGAAAAATACGAGGAGACAAGATTCTCTGGTACCGCAGGGAGAAAGTGGAAATAAACAGAGATTACGCTCTGGAAATTCTGATAAAAAATCTCCTATATTTCCGAGCGCCGCTGACATTTGAGGAAATCATATACACGCTCCGCATAGACGAAGATGACGCTAGGAGAATTCTCAAGTACATGGTTGAAGAAGGAACCGTGATCAAGGGCAAATTTTTGGTAGGTTACGGAGAGCAGTACATGCTCACGGAAGACTACGAGAAATTGAAGAAAGGAACGGGCATATCTCTGGAAGAGTTGCAGTGGCACCGTGCTTCCAAAATAATAAGAAAGATGAGTTGCGATGAATACTTCTCAAAATTTCTGGTTGTGTTCAACGTCGATTCTCTTAAGGTTCGCGGCTGCTTCGAAGAATTTCTAAACATGGTGAAGGAGGGAGAAATCGCGTATGGGCGATTCATGGGCCAGAGGTTCTGTTACGCCAGAAAGAGAGCTATACCTGTATTTGGAGGCGCGTACAGAAAAGAAGAACTCGGGGAGAAGGACAGAAGGATTCTCAATTTAATCGGCGCTTTAGAGAACGAAGCGAAGGCGGAGAAAATAGAAAAGATGAGCAACTACTCCCCCGGGGAAGTTAAGAAAATAATCAGAAAACTCGAGAAAAACATCTACATTTACAGGGATGCAAATGAAAAGATGAACACGGAGGATTTTCCCTACCGGGCCGTTGTTTACGAGAAGGAGGGCGATGGGGAGAATTTGGTGGAGAGGGTGCTCCAAGGCTACGGGCCCCTCAATCGCGAGGAGTTGGAATGGTACACATCCCTGAATATTCCAAAGAATGCGAAAAAGCTGAACGTTGAGGGGAGAGCTTACTATTACGCGGGGGAGGAAATTGAGAAAAGAGAAGTGAGAGAAATCGTGCCCAAGGAGGATCCGTTCTCATATCCGATTTTGCATTCACTCTACGATTCATTTCCCGAGGTGAAGAGCCACATCTTAGTCGATAACGGAAAAGTCATAGCGACGGGGGATGTGGAGGACAATTTGGACCATTATTCCGTTGGCGAGATATCCGGCAAGGTGAAGGAGTTTTTGGAAGTGCTGAAAAATAGGGGCGTTGTGATTTCTCCTCTCAAAGTTCGCGTGAAAGGGTACAGGAAAATAGGAGATTACTACGTGTCCGGAGATATCTCCAAGAAAATATACCCGAAGAAAAAGCTCCTCTCGTATCTCCTGTGGAAAAACAGGGTGATTCCCGGGAGAAAGTTGAAGACTCCCTTAGACGTGGTTAAATTTTTGATGCTCGCCCACTCAGATTTCGAGATGCTTCGCGCGTACAAGAGAATAGAACTGGACAAGTACTACCACTCGGAACTGATTTACGAGATTGTGGACCTGAACGGCCAGAGAGCCTATGGAACTCGCGACACCGCTTCACTCTTCCAAGCCATAAAGTCAATTCCCATGGACAAAAACATGAAGGCGGTTTACGAGATGCTAAGCGAGAAGAAAAAGATGAGTCTGAGGGAAATAGAGGAAGAATCCCCGCTGGGAGTGGAAAGGACCCAGAGAGCCCTCAAGGCGCTGTTCGAGGGAAACTACATAGCCCGATATTCCTCTGGATACACATTCGTGGAGAAGAAATACACGCAGGATTACGGAAAGCAGAAGTTTGTGGAGAACCTGATAAACATATTCGGATTTTTAAATGTGAATTTAGTTAAGAAATTTGGGGGAGCCTATATCTCTCCGAGAGAAATAATCTCGGTGTTTTCCCTTTCATCGCTCACCCCCGGGCTTTACCTCAACGACGGGAAAATATACTATGTGAATGAGGAAGAAATCGACGAATGCGAAGAATACGATATTCCCATCGCACTGGATTCGAAAGACCCGCTGGCGATTCTAATTACTTCTATATTTCCGCAGAAGATGCAGGGGTTCGTTGTGATAAAGGGAGAGAATATAGGAGTGGTAAAGGCGAGCATAAAAAGAAAGGTGAAGATTTCCAAATCCTCATCGCCGGAAGCGGAGCAGATTTTCAGAGAAGCAATGAACTTATAAGCTCTCTACGATTTGCACGCTCCTGCTCGCTCCGATTCTCGTGGCTCCCGCTTTTATCATCGCTATTGCTTCCTCCGCCGTGTGAATGCCTCCAGCCGCTTTCAGACCCATTTTATTGCGAACGACTTCCCTCATCAATT
>JALWEL010000223.1 GCA_027014065.1 DHVE2 group archaeon | reverse complement strand
ATCTCCGGAGGATGTAAGCGTAGCGGACATAATGAAGGTAATTTACTTCTTCAAAAAAATAGTGAGCAAGAACAAAGCGATAATATTGACCGTGGACCAGAACCACATATCACCGGTGGTGTTGAAGCATCTTAGAAACACGGCGGATGTGTATCTTCAGTTGATAACGAATGTAACGGAGGGAGAGATATCGAGAATAATCGTGGTGCGAAGATTCTCATACGCTGTGGATTTCGTTAGCTCAGTAACCGGATTTAGAGTTGAACCCCAAGTTGGAGTAATAGTGGATATTACAACGGTGGCGTGATATGAGCCTCGAAAAGGCGATAAGGAACAATCCGCATCTGGAAGAATACATAGATAAATTTCAGAAGAAGCACGGAGTTATTCCAATCTGGTACGATAGTTTAGATAGGAATGTAAGCAAAATGGCCTTTCCAAACATAATCTATCCCGTGGGAGACCCCATATTCATCCATGTTTACCGCCTCAACGGATTGCATTACTTTGCCGTAGAGCCGAAATTGACCAAAGAGGAGAAGGAAAAATACGAAAAAATAAAGAAATCAATTCTGAAGATTGGCAGTCAGATGGATATATCTGATGACCCAAAAGAATTAAAGAAGACGATAAACACTCTCCTAAAAAAGGTTACCACGAGAAACAAGGAGGAAAAAACCGGATTTCTGGCAAAATACCTAAAGGGAGAGATAGACAAGGTGTACGTGACCAAGGAAGAACTGGAGACGATTAAGTACTATCTCAACAGGGACATAATACAGATGGGCCCGCTGGAACCACTCATTAGGGATCCGTACATAGAAGACGTGCACGTGGTAGGATTAAGGCCAATTTACATAGTCCATAAATTATTCGGAACCTTAGAAACCAATATTCGATTTGAAAGCAAATTAATGCTGGAGAAATATCTTAGAAATGTGAGTGAGAGAATAGGAAGCCCCGTGAACGACGCAACCCCAATAATCGACGCTTCCCTGCCTGACGGCTCGAGGATTAACATAATATACAGCGAGGATGTGAGCAAGGAGGGAAGCTCATTTACCATAAGAAAATTCTCGGAAAAACCCCTCACATTGCCTTATCTCATTTATTTGGGAACCATGAGCCCAAAGTTAGCGGCATACCTCTGGCTCGTGGTTGAATTCGGAATCAATCTTTTCATCTGCGGAGAGACCGCAAGCGGAAAGACAACCACCCTTAATTCCCTAATTCCATTCATAAACCACCACTGGAAGATATACAGCGCCGAAGATACGCCCGAAGTTATCGCACCTCATCCAATATGGCAGAGAGTTGTTACAAGAGAAACGGTTACAGGGGAGGCAAACGTGGAACTCTACGATTTGGTTCGAGCAGCGCTGAGAAGCAGGCCCAACTACATAATAATCGGAGAAATACGAGGAAGAGAGGGATTTGCGGCGTTTCAAGCCATGCAGACCGGCCACTATGTGATAAGCACATTCCATGCCCCTTCCGTTAGTCAGATGATTCAGAGATTGACCGGAGACCCAATCAACATCCCTGAAAGGTTCATGGATAACCTCAACGTGGTGGTTTTCCAGCAATTGATATACGAGAAGGGCCGGCTTTTGAGGAGGGTAACCTCAATCGATGAAATTCTGAAATACTCAAAAGTGAAAGGTGGAATACTAACGAGGAACATGTTCTCGTGGGATCCGGTGCAGGATAAGCATTTCTTCAGGGGTATCAACAACAGCTTCATTTTAGAAGGCAAGATAGCCCCGAAACTGAAGTATCAGAATCTAAAGAGGATTTACAAAGACTTAGATACTCGAGCTGAAATACTGCAAAAGATGGTAGAAAAGGAGATTTTCGAATACGACGACGTGGTTCGCCTTTTGAGAATATACTACGACGAAGGGCCTGAAAGCCTCAAAAAAGAGCTATGGGGGATGTAAGGTGCTGGAGTCGAAATTACTGAAAGCGTACAAATACATGGGAAAACCGTTTCCCACCTACTTACTCACGGTATTTATACCCATATTTTCAGCACTTATCCTATCCTACTACATTTTCCTTTATTTCTACGGGGCATACCTCACCTCATTCTTCCTGTTTTTGATAACATTCGCCCTATTTCTTGCGGCAATAGTTGTGCTATTTTTCCCGTACATAATGTACGTGAGAATCGGAAAATTGATAGACGCGGATATGCACCTATTTATTACGAGACTTGGTGTTCTCTCTCTAAGC
>JALWEL010000222.1 GCA_027014065.1 DHVE2 group archaeon | reverse complement strand
TGCCGCTCTCATCCTCCAAAACCAACGCTAAAAGAATTATCTTCGAATGCAGGGGTAAAGTCCTTATTGCTTCAGCCACGCAATCCAGTTCTATTTTGTTCTTCGCTAAATACACGTGATTTTCCGTAACCTTTTCAGCGCCTTCCCTCTCCGCAATCTCAACCGAAATGCGAAGCAGGTCTATGGCTCTTCGAGCATCCCCGTGCTCCTGAGCGGCCACGGCTGCGCATAATCTTATTACATCTTCACCCACAGCATCTTCCCTTATCGCCAATTTTGCCCGCTCTAACAATATGTCTTCCAATTGCATCGCATTGTACGGAGCGAAAATCATCTTCTCTTCCGAGAGACGACTTTTGACCCGAGCATCAAGTAGGTCCGTGAACCTCAATTCGTTGGAGATACCAACTATGCTGATTTTCGAGTTTGTGAGTATGTCGTTGAGATGCGCAAGCTTGTAGAGTATGTCGTCCCCGCTCTTACTCACAAGCTTATCTATTTCGTCCAGAACGATTATTACTACTCCTCCCCAGCGGTCTATATATTCTTTGGTAGTGGTGAAAATCTTGTCTATTGGCCAGCCAGTGAATGGAATCTTCTCCTCCCATTTCTCAATGAAATTATTTCCGATATTTTGAAGAACGGAATAAGGAGTATCCACGGTCTCGCAGTTGATGTATATGTACTTTATTTTCGATTTTCCGTAGACCTTCACCGCGCCGTCCAGCTCGCGCCCGACGAATTGAACCACCGCGGTCTTTCCCGTTCCCGTTTTTCCGAATATGAGCACGTTGGAAGGCTTCTCCCCTTCCAGGGCGGTAACCAGAATCTCCGCTAATCTATCTATCTCTTTCTCTCTGTGGGGGAGCTCATCCGGCAAATATCCCGGATACAGTGCGTCCCGATGCTCGGTGAAAAGTGACGTCTTCTTTATGTGCTTTTCAAATATGTTGCTCATGGTTCCACCCGAAGTAAAGGTAGGTAAGATGGCATAGTTAAAAAACCTTTTTTTATCAGCAATTTTACCAAAAGTATTATATGCTTCCCTTTAACCTCCCTTTCTAATGGAAATTTTTTCTTTGTTTTGAATCTTTTCGTAAAATTTGCGCTGCATGGTGAACCTTATTTTTATTTTCTCTCCCTCCTCAATTTTCTCTATTTTTCCGAATCTCCTGATGTATTCCACCACTTCATCTTTCATGCTTCCAACCATTATTTCGTGCTCCTCGATGCCCGCGGCCCTCTCTATTCTCTCCACCAATTCTTGCAGCCCGATTTTCTTCTTTGCGGAAATAAGCACGGGGTCTCCTATACTCATCAAAATATCCTTCTTCTCATCCAGTTGCTCCCCCTCGTCTATTTTGTTTATCACTGGAATGATCTCTCCTCTGATTTTGCTTTCCAGTATTTCCAGGGACACGTTCAGTTTTCTTTTGAACTCTTCAACGGGATCCGATGCGTCTAAAAGGAGAAGCACTATATCTGCGGTGTAAATTTCCTCTAAAGTGGCCTCGAAGGACTTTATGAGCCAAGGGGGCATGTCCTCAACGAATCCCACAGTGTCCGTTATGAGTATCCTCTCCTTCCCCAAACGGGATGTTTTTGTTGCGAGGGTGGAGAACATTCTGTTATCGATCATTCTTCCAGTGTTCGTCAGAGCGTTTAGAAGCGTGCTCTTTCCGGAGTTGGTGTATCCTGCGATACCCACCAAAACGAAACCTTCCCTCTTTCTTCTTTTTCTCCGTTCTTCTCTCTCTTTTTTTATTTTCTCGATTTTTCTCTCGATCCTGCTAAGGCGCCTGCGGATCATCTCGTAGTAGTCTGCGATTTCATATTCTCCAGCTCCCCGCCAGCCCGCATGCTCGCCCATCCTCGTGTGGTGAATCATCTCCTTCACGAATGGAATCTCGTATTTCAGCCGTGCATATTCAACTTGAAGCATTGCCTCCCTGCTCTTTGCCCTGTCGGCGAATATGTCGATTATCAAACCCACTCGATCCCGCACTTCTTTTCCTATCTCTTTCTCTAAGTTGTACCATTGCGAGGACTTGAGTATTCCATCGATTATCACCTTATCCGCATTCTTCGCCATGGCCCTAATTTCCTCCACTTTCCCGCGGGAGATGAAAAATTTTGGATTCTTAGCTTCTCTGAACTCCACGATGCCAGTTATTTCGTAACCTAAGGATTTCACCAATGTGATTATTTCCACCGAATCTCTCCTCTTGGCGATAATCACCGAGGGCATGATTCCAGCTCCCCCAAAAGATAAATCGAGCCAGTGGCCAGAATCTTTTTCTCATTATCAATCGCATATTTGAGCGCTTTGCAGGGATTTTTTATTAGAACGACATCTGAGAAATATCGCTCTGCGATTTTCTTTATTTTCTCGCCCTTCATCTTTCTGTAGTAGTTTATCTCGGTCACTATTACCTTGTTTACCCTCCCCTTCAATTTTTTGAGGTAACTATCTACGTCCTTATCCTCGAGCATCGAGAATAGGAGCGTAACATCCCTGAGATTCAAATCTCTCAGCGTGTCCCTGAGAACCCTCGCCCCCGCGGGATTGTGGGATGCGTCGAAAATTACCAGAGGCTCGGTGCGTTTTACCTCAAAACGATCTCTCCATCTAGTTTCTTCAATACCCTTCTCAATATCACTCTTCGTGATCGAGTAATTTTCCTGCAATAACTCGGCCATTCTCACGGCCACCATTACGTTTTTTATCTGATGCCTTCCGAGCATCTTCGTTTTTATCCTGTACTCATCCTTTGGTGTTTTCAGGGTGAATTCCATGCCCCTAAGCTCCATTTTCAAATCTTCGTAGCTGCATTCTTGATTCACGTTGTGATACTTCGCCCCTCTCATTTCCGCGATTTTTTTTATAACTTGAGTTGCCTTTTTCTTGTGCTCACCCACAACAACCGGCACTCCTTTTTTTATTATGCCTGCCTTTTCCTTTGCGATTTTCTCGATACTTTTCCCAAGGACATTTGTATGCTCTTTGTCGATGCTCGTGATCGCAGTTATATCCGGCGTGATGATGTTCGTTGCGTCCAATCTGCCCCCTAAACCCACTTCCATAACCGCAAATTCCACATTCTTCTCCGAGAAATACTTGAGCGCCAGAGCGGTGGTCACTTCGAAAAATGTCGGATTTCTGTTCTCCTTCGCGAGCTTCTCTATCGTCGCTTTATATTTTCTGACGAAATCCACAACGTACTCTTCAGGAATTTCCTCGTCGTTCACCACTATTCTCTCCGTATATCTCTTCACATGGGGGGAAGTGTAAATTCCCGCGCGGTATTTTCTCTTCATGATTTCGTAGAGAAACGCGCATGTCGATCCTTTCCCGTTGGTGCCCGCCACATGGGCAAAATACACATCATCTTGCGGATTTCCCAACAGCGCCGCAAAATCGCGCATGACGCTCAAATCCAATTTCATGCCGAATCTTCTCAAATTGTAAATGTATTCGATTTCTTCGATTTCCACGGAGGTTAGGATAAGAAGCGGGTATTTAAAGGATTTCATGGGAAGGGGCACCTAGGTTCCCCTTTCCAAACCCTATAGGAACCACCAGCGAGTTCCTATAACCTCCTGCAACCATAGACACCCCCCTTTCGGGTTTCTACAACTTCCAGCAACCACAAAAATTCTTTTTAAGAAAAGAGTAAGCGCCGGGGGTGGGAGGAGCAAAGTAACGCCTTTGCGACTTAACCCACAGGCGAGCGAGTGAAAACGAGAGAGCGCCGGGGGTGGGACGAGCGAAATTATGAAAGAATTTGCGAGTAAATCCCCGAAGCGAGCGTAAGCGAGCGCCGGGGGTGGGATTCAGCGCCCTCCACGGAGGGCTTGCTCGCATCTGCCGATGCTCGTGAACCCACGCTCCTTATATGATTAATTACAAAAAACGCCGGAGATGGAAAAAGCAAAGATTAAAAATTCTGATAAATATCCTTTGTTATGTGTGGGTTGTTTAGAAATGAGAAGAGTCCTAAAGAGTGTGTGGAGGAAATAATAAACAGATACTTCAACTCAGGGTTGCAAATGGCTGATGCAGATTACAGAAAGCTGAAGGGATGCTTGGAGAAATGGAATTCCCCAAGTGATCCTGACTTTTTAGGTGCGATGGCCTATGTGAAATATCGAGAAGGAAAGCTCAATGATATGTGGAGTTTTATTGAAATGGACTTGCGCCTTGATTTAGGTGATGAGGAACACGGGGCATTCATACCCGCTATGATGGCTGATATGAAACCGGAGTTAAAATATGAAATAATCAAGAAAATTCACGAAAGAACCAAGGGCGTGTTTTCCCTCGAAATCTTGGCGAGAGTAGCCAAGGAAGTAGGGAAAGAGAGAGAAGTATTGCAATTGGCTGAGGAATCCGAAAAAGCAAATCTCAGAGATAGAAGGATAAAGAAAATAATAAAGGCGTTGAAATGAATATGTCTATAGGCGCCGGGGGTGGGATTTGAACCCACGCTCCCTAAATCGGGAACCAGCTCTCCAGGCTGGCGCCTTACCTCTCGGCAACCCCGGCCCATGGGTGGTTAAAAACCTTCCATTATTTTACCTTTATTGCTCAACGTAAATGGCGGGCTTCAGCGGCATGGCAATCGGCTTTTTGTTCTTTGGGTCATAGTCGCTATCTATCTCTATATCCGCCCCTATTTCCCTCGCAATGTAGTCCCTTTCCCTTTCCAGCACTTTTCTCTCATCGATCTTCGAGAATTTTCTCTTCTCTTTCAGAATTCTCTTCACGAACTTTGCCACTTCGCCTTTTTCCACGGGCACCTCGATTTTCATCGCTTCCTTAATTGCGTTTTTCGGCGATACATCTTTTATTTTTTCGTATATTTCCCACTTCCACGGCTCCGCAGTGTAGATGTAAATCTTCTTCGGCTCTATTTTCGCAACGCTAAGAATCTCCCTTATGTCCTCTATTAGAGAATCAACGTACTCCATCTCATTTTCCAATGTTTCGTCGATGTACTCTTTCTTCGGGGGGCTCAATTTCTCTAAGGAAATGTATGTGTTCTTTCCCATGCGGTGCCATAGCTCTTCCGCGGTGTGGGGAATCACAGGAGTGAGAATCTTCAGCAGGTCTTCCATTATCTTTCTCACCATTTTCCTACTTCTTTCTTCTCCCACGTGCTTCTCATAATACCTGATATCGTTTGATAGGTGGAAAATCATGTTGAGCATTGCGTCCCTTATCTTGAAGTGCTCCATCTGCTCTATACTTTCTTCATATCTCCTATAAAACCGCGATAGAAGCCAGCGGTCGTAGTGATTCATCTCCCCGCTTAATTCTTCCGCCCCGATGCTCGCTTCCAGCATGGCCACGAATTTTTCGAATCTCTTCCTGAGAGAAGATAACTCTGCCTCCTTCCAGTCCATAACAGTGTCCATGTCGGCTGCGACAGCGCAATACAACCGGAAGAGATCAACGCCGTACCTCTCGGATATGTGGGCCAGAGGAATAACATTGCCTTTGCTCTTGGAAATCTTCGCACCCTCACGGATCATTAGGCCGTTGAGCGAGATGCCGCCGGGCCATAATTCCTCGGGGAATATGGCGACATGGTGCATTATGAAGAACGCGAGATGATTGCTCATGTGCGCCGGTGAAGTGTGCCGCAAATCGTTGGGGTACCAGTATTCGAATTCTTCCCTCATCTTATCGATTATCTCCTCGGGGATTCCGCTCTTCTCCGAGATTTCCTTTTTATCTCCATTTCCTAAGAACACGTAATCGAAGACCTCCGGAATTAATTTCTTTGCCTCTATCTTATTTTCCCGTATTATGTGCGCAATGGTGTAAAATGACATGTAAATGGTGGAGTCGCTCAGGCTCTCGATGATCCACTCCCTGTTCCACGGGAATCTCGTTCCCAATCCTCTCTTGCGGGCGCAGGGCCTCTTGTCGAGCCAGTCGATTATGCCATGCATCATGTCCCTGTATTTCTCCGGATAGAAAATCATCTTATCCGTCTCTTTGTGTCCTAGCTCTTTCCACCATTTGGGTGAATAGTCGATGAACCACTGCTCGTCCAGAACGGCCACTATGACCTTGTTCCCGTTCCTCGTCACGGCTTTTCGGGAAGTCTCGTAAAATACATCTCCCCGATTCATACTTATTAGCCAATTCTTGACCTCGTCCTTGATTTCGTTTATTTTTATGCCCGCAAATTTACCGCATTTCTCGTTGAGCACGCCGGAGTAGAATTCGTCCTTGTAGATGATCTTGGTCGCCTCTTCCAGACGCGCATCTTTCTGATTTTCTATTCCCATCTTCTCGCATATGTCCCTCGCTGGCATGTCGTAGCCCTTTATGTCGATTATCTTTATCGGTTCAACTTCGTTCATTTCCTCCTCGCTAATTCCGTATTTTTCATATTCCTTGCTCTTTTTCAAATCCACCAGAGCCTGATAATCGTACGGAGCGTGCGCTGGCACTGAATACACCACACCCGTTGCATTGTCCACGTCCACGAATTCAGCGGGAAGCACGATAACCTTTCTCCCGTTTGCCGGCTCTTCCACGTATTTGCCTATTAATTCTCTGCCTGAAATATCCCCGATTTTTTCCACATCTCTTTTCTGGTATTTCAGCTTCTCGTACGCTTCGTTGGAAATGACCCATGTCTCATCTCCCACGCGCACCCTTGCGTAGTTTCCATTCGGGTTAACCCAGAGGTTCGTGACGCCGAATATTGTCTCAGGTCTTAGGGTCGCTGCCACTAAATAATTGCCGTTGTCCATTCTAAACTTTATGGCGGTGAACTCCATTATGGAAACTTTGTCCGTGTCCCCGTCCTTGATGTCGTCCTCCCCCACCGGATTTCCATCCGCAGGGCTGTATGTGAGAGGGTACTTTCCCTTCTTTATGACCCCTTTCTCGTAGAGCTTTTGGAATTGCCATTCTACGAATTTGTTGTATATGGGTTCAGCGGTGTGAAATCTGCGGCGCCAATCAATGGAGTAGCCCATGCTCAGGAAGTCGTGAATTGCCTTGTCAGCGAAGTACTTGGCGATGTTCTCCGGCTCTACAAATGAGCGAACAATCTCCTCCACTCTTTTTTCATCTTTCTCGTATATCCGAACGTAATCTTTGTAAAGGGCGATTACCTTTTCATCGCCTTTTTTAATGCTGTCCGCAATCGCCAAAACAGGAGTTCCGGTCACGTGGAACGCCATGGGGAAAAGAACGTTGTATCCTTGGAGCCTCTTGAACCTCGCAATTATATCACCCATGGTGAAAGTTCTTCCATGCCCGATGTGCAGCGAGCCGGACATGTAAGGATAGGGAACCGTTATGAAGAATTTCTTTCCTTCTTTAACCTTAGGTTCGAATATTCTATCCTCTTTCCATTTCTCCTGCCATTTCCTCTCCACACTTTTGAAATCCATGCGGGTGTATGTGCGGGGCAATAAAAAATTTTATCCCGATTGCCATGCCCATCCATGCTCTGGCTGATTGGAATAATAATGGCATATTTAGGGGCGTTCTGGGTTATGACCGTAGTACTTCGTGTTGGTGGGAGAGAGGGTGTTTTCATGGTTCTTGCAACCATGGGATTTCCCTCAGCCATCTATGCCACTCTCACTTATTTCATCGCTTCTGAGAGCATGCCAGCCTCGTATTTTGAAATGTCCGTTTTCATGGTATCTCTGGCATCGCTGGGGGTTAACGTTGGCCGTGTTCTTTCGAATCCATTTCTCATCAATGAGGTGAAGAAGGATAAAAATAACACAGGGATATCCAATGTGATGAACGCACTCATGGAGACTGGGGCCATATTCTCCTTGCTCGTGTTCCTACTCGGCTACTCTGCCTTCAGCAACAACGATTGGAATTCGTTAATAATCTCGCCTGCCGCTTTCCTTACGGGTATAGAAATAATGGGCATTTCCTCATTTTTTGGAGGAATAGCAGTGGGATGGGTCATTCGCAACACTTTGCAGAGATTCGAGGAGAAGGGCATATCTCTCAGGCCCGATGGATTCCGGAAATTGATGCTCTACACTGCATTTCCGCAGGTGATATGGGTGTTCGGCCTTCTCTTTGCGCTTCTCGTGTTTATGGGTGCGGTGTGAAGCAAAAAACTATATCTTTAAATCTATTTATGCCACAGATGAAAATTGCCTTCGGTGTGTGCTCTCTGGGAATAGGTCACGCGACCAGAAGCATGCCGGTGATTAAAAAATTAATCGAAGATGGCCATGAGGTCGTGCTCATTTCCCATGGCCGCTCGCTGGCGCTTCTGAAGCGTGAGTTTCCGGAGTTGAAATCGTATGATTTGGAGGATTATCCGATAAGGTACACCGAGAAGGCGCACCAGTTTTTTCCCTACATGCTGGTAAACACGAGAAAAATCCTTAAAAATATGATTAATAGCCATTCAGAATTTCTGAGCATCGATTCTAAGGAAAATTTCGATTTGATAATCTCCGATAGCAGGTACGATGTGTTCAATCGCTTCAAACAATCTTATCTCATTATTCATCAGCTTCGCATAATGCTGAAAATGGCGATACTGCGGGGTGGCACCATGTTCTACAACCACTACATGACCAAATTTTTCACCAAAATTTTAGTTCCAGATTTTGAAGATGAGAGCCTAACGGGAGAGATGGCCCACAACCTAAAATTTATCGATGAAAGTAAGGTTGAGTATATAGGCGTGCTATCTCCTTTTCGCCATTTAGGACTTGAGAGGGACATCGATTTACTCGTTTCAATTTCCGGGCCTGAGCCGCAGCGCACCATATTCGAAAAAAAGGTGATGAGGGAAATTGACTCGCTCTCTGGGAAGGTCGTTGTGACGCTTGGAAAGCCCGAAAAAATAGAGAAAAAGAGTGAAAACGTGGAAATTTACACCTATCTGTCTTCGGAGGAGAGGGAAAAAATAATGAACCGCGCGAAGGTTTTAATTTCTCGCTCAGGGTATTCCACAATAATGGACATGTACGTCATCGGGGGAAAAGCGGCCTTTGTTCCAACGCCGGGGCAGCCTGAGCAGAAATATCTGGCGAACCATCTTCAATATAGAGGTATTTCTGGTTATATGGAGCAAGATGAGATGAATCTTCACGAACTAATCGACATGGCTAAGAGGTACAGGGGATTCGAGGGCAACTACGATGTGGATAAATCAGTCTCGCGCATCTTGGAGGTGATTTTCTGAGAGGAGATATAATGAAACGCTGGAAGATGTGGTTCATAATCGCAATACTTGTGAGCGGTGTTTCCATCGGAATAATCTACGCCTTCACTGTTAAGCCCGAGAGCCTGGAGAAGTTATACGAGATTCCCCTGATCATAATACTTATAGCCATCTTAGCACATCTCGCAAACCTTTTTTTCTGGTCATTGAGAATCAAAATTCTTGCAAAATCTGTGGGAGAGAACTTGAAAATTTACCGCTGTTTCAAGATAGTTATGGTTAATCTCTTCATGGCGGCAATCACACCCTCTGCCATGGGGGGCGAGCCCACTAGAATTTACATGCTTGCGGAAGGGAACATGAGCGGCGGAGACGCCACCGCTATCACTATTGGAGAGAGAATAATCGATTTCATATTCTTCGGGGCCGCAATTCCCCTTCTTCTCTTACTTCTCGGTATGTCTATGGACTTGGGGAGCGTGAAAATTTATCTCTTTATATCGGGGGCAATGCTTGCAGTACTTGGCATTTTTTTAGTTTATCTCGTGGTGAAGGCGGAGAAGGTGAAAAGAAAGTTGCACAAATTAGAATGGTTAATGAAATTTTTTGTAAAAGATGAGGAAAAGAGAAAAAAAGAGATGGAAAAAATGGAAGACGAGTTCATAGCGTTTGCGGAGAGCACAAAAACATTGTTTAAGAGAAATAAAAAATATTTGGCCGCGTCTTTCGTTGTAACCGTTGCCATGTGGGTCATCGACTTCACGATCATTCCTCTAATTCTCATCGGATTGGGATACGAGCCCAACTGGCTGTTCATGTTCACCGCCCAGCTCATAATCGTCATGGTTACCCTCATTCCCGTGACTCCCGGAGGTACCGGTCTGGCGGAATTCACCGCTTTATTGCTAATATCTCAACGTGTTCCCTCTTCCATTGCGGGAATAGTGGTTATCCTCTGGCGTGCTCTGACATTCTACACTAATTTAATTCTTGGCCTCGTCTACACTCTGAATTATATTGCAAAAAAGTAAATATAGTCAATCATTATGGGAGAGCCGATGTCCAACGATGAAAAATATGTGGTTTCACTGCGCAGGCATGTGTTTAAAGCCCCGCATCCTCTTATTTCAATCTCCGTATTTACCTTGATCCTTTTAGTGTTTTCTTATATGGTTCATCCTAAGATCGAGGATATCTTTTTCCTTTTCTTCCTTCCATACATATTCGCAATCATCGCAGATTACCTGAGCATCAGGTGCCTCAGAATCTATTTTCCAATGAGTAGAATCGCGATTCTTAACTTGGTGGTTTTCCTGATTTCCTTCGTTCAGTTCTGGATTCTGAGATTCTTCTTGCCTTTTCAGTTTGCATTCTTTTTGGCCTTTGCATATCCAATTGACATACGTTATGTGATTTACCGCGCTTTTTTGGCTGAGAAAAAAAATTTTACGATGGTTGTTGCTTCCTACTACAACGCTGTAATTTTTATAATCTCCATATTTTATTTGTCTTCTTTCCCGTGGCTTCCGTTTCTCGTATCTTCTCTAATCTATGGATTTGCGGGATACCTTTTCATCAGGGGAACAACCTCAGTATTCCGCAGGGAGTTCCGCGAGGATCCCCTTTTCTTTGTTTCATCTTTCCTCAATTATCTGGGCAGGTTCACAAAGGAAGATGAGAAAAAGCTCAATCGATTTTTTTATGAGATCTACGTGGATAGGAAAGTTCCCGTCTCGGCGATGGTTTTCCGCGGTGAAAGGGGAATAAAGGCGGCTTTCGTGGCACCTTACATTCATCCCGGCCCCTTCGGGAGCTTGGGAGGTAGCGATATTCCAAACAAGCTGGAGAAGATGCTCAACATGGATAATCTCATGGTGTTCCACACCACAACCACCCACGATAACAACATTGCCACAGAGGAGGATGTGAAAAAAATTGCTGATGCGATAAAAGAGATGCTGGATGAAGATTGCGAATACCAAGAGTTCAGCGATGTGAAGCGAGGAAAAATCCACGACGTGAGCTTTTTTGCGCAGCGCTTCGGAGATTACGCGTTCATCGCGTTAATTCCCCAAAACGCCCAGTTCGATGATGTGGAGCTCAACACAGGGTTGGCGATAATAAAATCTGTCAAGAAGGAATTGAAGGATGCGATGGCCATAGACTCGCATAACTGTTTCGACGAAAATTCCGTGCCCCTCTCCCTTACACCCATGGATGTGATGGGGATCGAGAGAGAATTGAAGGGGTTAAAAGCGGATAAGAAGATTAAGATGGGTTTCTCTTCGGTCAATTTCGATGGCAAAAGCGTGGGACCCGGGGGCATTAGAGCAGCAGTGTTTCAGTATGGGGAGAAGAAAATCGCTTATATTTTAGTGGACGGGAATAATATAAAGAAGGGTCTGAGAAATAAAATAAGGGAAGAGATAAAAAATGTGGATGAAATCGAGTTATTTTCCACGGACAATCACATAGTGAACGTGAGCATGATGGATTTGAACCCCGTGGGTCAGGATGATTCTTGGGACGAGATTGTGGGTGCGTGTCAAATAGCGATTGATAAAGCCCTGGAGAATATGGAAGATGTGTGCATGTACATGCGCACAAAATACGTGGAGCTTAGAATGGCCTCCGCTGGGAACATGAAGAAGATGGCCACCGTGGCTAAGGAGAGCATGCAGCGGGCTAAGCTCGCAACCCTTTTAACTTTCACCTTTGGCTTCACCCTATCTTTCCTCGCGTTTTACTTCCTTAGATAAATTTTTATTTTTATTGCCATGCATTGGGTGAGGAAAGTCGGAACCTGCGGATTTCCCGTGGCGAGAAAGAAATACTATTCGAAATTCAGAGTTGTTGAGGTTCAGAAAACATTCTACTCGCCCCTTAAAGAATCTCTTGCTGAGAAATGGAGAAAAGAGGCGCCGGAGGATTTCGAGTTCACCCTCAAAGCGCCGCAGACCATAACCCACGAACCAAATAGCCCTACGTACAGGAGATACAAAGGCCCGCCTGGGGATTTCGGAAGGTTCAAGGTGAACGAAGACACTATGTCCTCATGGGAGCAATTCGTAAAGATTGCAAAGATACTTAACTCTAAACTTATAATATTTCAGAGTCCCCCGAGTTTCTCGGAGAGCGATGAGAACGTGAAAAATATCATTGACTTTTTCTCTACAATCGAAGGTGAATTTATCTATGGCTGGGAACCGCGGGGAAGGTGGAGAGAGGAAACTATAAGAAAAATCTGCACGGGGCTGGATATCATTCATGTCGTGGATCCATTCAAATCACGGAAGTTGCACGGCTCATTCTCGTATTATCGGCTCCACGGTATCACGGGGTACAATTATCGATTCAGCGATGGGGATTTGCTGAAATTGATGGAAATGGTGAAAAAAGGCGATTACGTGATGTTCAACAACACAAACATGTGGGAGGATTCGCAGAGATTTTTAAATATATTGCAAGATCATACAGTTACGTAGAGAAGTGCAATTTCGTAGTTTTCGTAATCCACCGCAGCCAGAATCGTTGTTCCCAAAACTAAGATATGCAACTCCACGCTCTCGTTGGCCTGAAGTTTGAGAACCATGGGGTAATTGGTGATGTTGAAATGCATGTGATTTAGGGAAATGAAATGCACGGTTCTATTCTCCATCTTATTCTCCAAGGTCACGTTGAAATCGCTGCCATGGACGCTTGAAGGAGAGAAGTACAGATCGCTGGAAACCATGAATACCGAAACGGTTATGTTTTTCCAAACAACTATGTTTGTCTTGGTTCTAAGCTCCAAGCTGATGGTCTTGTTTCCCGTGGTGTTGGTTGTTATCTCGCTTTCCATGTTTTTCCATTTTCCCGGGTCTATCGAGAAGACCATGTAACGGCTCAGGTTCTTAAATTCGAAATCTCCGTTCACTCGTAGGGTTATGTTCTCCCTCATTTCCCCCTGATTAGTTACGTTAATCCTTAAAATCGTTTTGTTCATATTTGTGCCAAGAATGAGCATGTTTGAGTCCACGCCTGCATTAATATTAACATTCTCGTGCATCTGATGAACTTCCACGGGGATTGGGACGAAGGTGACTGCGAATACCAAAAGCGCTGCAAAGAATATGGCGTACCTTTTCTTATCCAACTTCACGATATCGTTCAATGGGGGAGGATGTCTCAAACCTAAAAATATGACCAATATGCCAAATATGAGCCAGCCGGGATAGAGAAATCCTAAACCTATAAGAAGCGCGGCGAATCCGTAACTCACATATTTTGCCTTATCTCCTAAAATGGCCCTCACCGCGTGCCCGCCGTCCAGCTGGCCGATGGGAAATAGGTTTATGGCGGTTACCACGAATCCGACCCAGCCAGCCATGGACACGGGATGAACGAAGTTGGACGATGGAAACAACCACTCTAAGAATTCGTATATGAGTGGTACGTTGAAAATCATATACGTGTTCACCGCTTCGGTGTCTACGTGCGGAGGGTTCATGTTTCCAAGTATCAGGCCTAATATAGTTACAGGTATGGCCACCAAGAACCCCACTATGGGCCCGGAGAGGCCCACGTCGATGAGGGATTTTTTATCGGGAATTGGCTCTCTTATTGATATGAATGCGCCCAGAGTTCCTAACATAGTGGGTGCGGGTATGAAAAATGGAAGCGATGCGGCAATATTGTGCTTCTTAGCTGCGAAATAGTGCCCCATCTCATGACAGCCCAATATGGTGAGTAGCGGGACGGAGAAATAAATCAGTCCGCCCATGAAATCGTGCCAGAACCCTCCCGAGCCGTAGTAGGCGGTGTAGTATCCCATACCTACCCATATTGTAGATAAAATCGTTAGAATTAGAAGTCCTAAGTTGATCCAGATGCTGAAAAAATGGCGCTTCGGGTTGCGGAGCACCAGCAGCACGTATTCTCCCCCTTTCTTTTTCACCATGGGTATTGCATTAATTTTTTTCATTTCCACGCGGAGCTTCTCGAAATTCTCCCCGAATTGCTTCTCATCGCGATACGTGAAGTAAAATTCCAGATGATCCGGAGTTATTCTGAACTCATACACATCTAAGTATTTTCGCACGAGCGAATTGATTCTTTCAATCTCCGGATTTATCATTCATATCCCGTAAGCGTTTTTGCTATATTAACCCCATCTTCAACCCTTTCAATTTTTCCCTGAGCGAACGAGCCGCGGCCCCCAGCTTTTCCTCCCGCCTTGGCCGCTATTTCTCTCGCAATCTCGGCGGCTCTTTCATCGGTGCTGTGGACCATTAGAGCACCTTTATCGTTCAAAAGCACAACCTTCTCCAATTTCTCGCTCAGGAATTTCATCAATTTTTGCATTTCGCCGCGATCCATGTGCACCCTTGCCACCAATTTTCCATCTTTGGAATTTCGGAGGAGCTCGTCGGCGATTATCTTCACCCTTTCTTCCTTCATCTTCTCCATTTCTTTCCTCATGGATTTGTTCTCTTCAATCAGGCTCTTTATTTTCTCCGGAAGCTTATCCATGGATCCGCTTGCTAACTCGGTGGCTTTCAATGCGTTATCTTCCATCTCTTGAACTTTCTCCAACGCACTGAGCCCGGCGGTGTAAATCACCCTGCTCACTCCGTCCTGAATTCTCTCAGTCCGTAAAATCTTCAAAAATCCTATTTCTCCTGTCTTTTTCACATGGGTTCCTCCGCAGGCTTCCACGTCGAAGCCGTCAATGCGCACAACTCTTATTTCCTTGCCCGGCGGGATGCCGCCCTCGTAGAGAACGAAGCCATACTTGTCCTCTGCCCCCCTCCTGCTCATAAACTTTGCTTCCACATCGATGTTCGATGTGATGATTCTCATAGCTTCTCTCTCTATCTTTTTTATCTCTTCTCTCGTTATGGGCTTGTAATGCGCTATGTCAAAGCGGGACTCGTAAACATCTTTTTGAGTTCCATGCTGCCAGACGTGCTTGCCTAAAACTCTTCGTATTGCCGCTAAAAGAACATGCTCGGCGGTGTGCATTCTCATCAATCTCTCTCTTCTCTCCCAATCGATAACACCATGTATCTTTGCGCCTTTTGGTATTTCTCCATCTATCCTGTGAACCACCACCTCGCCGTATTTTTGCACGTCCACCACCGGTATTTTCTTTCCGTTGTGAATCAAGAAGCCCAAATCGCAGGGCTGGCCGCCTCCTTCTGGATAGAAGGCAGTGCGATCTAGAATTAATTCTTTTCTCTCGGAGTAAATCACCTTTGCATCGAACTCCTTTAGATATGAGTCATTGTAATAAAGCAACTCCGTCTTCTCCACGGGGAATTTTCTCTCCTTCTTCTTTTTCTTCTCCACGTTCTTTTCGTGTCTCTTGGCAACTAAGGAGTGTAAGTTCTCAGGGATATCAATCTTTATACCCATCTCCTCGGCGATGCGCTTCACCACGTCGGGCAGCAAGCCGTGCGAGTCGTAGAGGAGTATCAAATCTTCTACGCTTATTTCCCGCTTCTTCTTTATCATCCTCTTCACTATCTCGGCGCCCTTCTTCATCGTTCTTCTATATCTCTCTTCCTCTATTTCCAGTTCTTCTTTCACTACGGGAAGCATTGAGGTGTCCATTATGTCCGAGAATCTCTTAGCGTGCATTTCAACGAGATCGTAGAGGGAAATATCGGCTTTTAAATCGTCTAAAATCTTCAAACTTCTCCTGATTAGCAATCTCGCCAGATATCCTGCTTGGATATTGGAAGGAATTATTCCGTCTGTGAGCATGAAGCTCAAACTTCTGGAGAAATCGGATAGGGCGTAAATCTTCTGAATGGGTACAATTTTCTCCTCGTAGTACTCACGGTTTATCCCAGTCTCTTTTACGAAGAATTCCAAGAACTTCCTCTCGCCCATGCTCTCGATTTTCGGCGAATGAAAGGCGAGGAGGCCTAAAATGCGGTCCTCTTTTTCCCCTTTTTCCACACCCGTTAAAGACATCAATTTTTCAATTATGTCCGGGTAAATGGCTTCGTATATTGTGGGTGTTCCTTTGGACATCCAAACGAACCTCTCTAATCCATAACCTGTATCGACAATTTTTATGGGCATCTCCTCGTACTTCGTCCCATCGATCTCTATATCTCCGTTTTCCGACTCTCGCAAATTCATGAATACGAGGGTTGCCAGTTCTAAACCCCCGACAATAACCTCAAAACTCGCTCCCGCGTTCCCGCCGCCGAACCACGGATGCTCTTTGAGCACGATATCCTCACGGGTGATGCCCAGCGACTCCAAGAATTCTATCGCGTAGGCGACGGTTTCATCTTTCCAGTAAACTTCTTTATCGGGGTAATTGAAAGCGTGGTGTGCCATCATCTCAAAGCCGGTTAAATGTCTTCCCGTCTTTCCTACAGAATCCACGTCAACCATCCTTATGCATGGCTGAGATATGACGAGGGGATTCGCAGGCGGAGGCACGAGTCCGGATGTCACATGGGGTTGAAAATCGTAAATTGACGCGTTCACCAAAAACACATCGTCGCGCCATCTCGCCACCACGGGATATCTTCTAATCCTCTTATGCCCCCTCTTCTCGAAGAACTGAATGAACTCTTTACGCATATCTTCTATTTCAAATTCTCTCCTGAAATAGCCCTTCTTTCCTATGAACTTGTACTCTCCGCAGGGGGATTCGGTACATGTATCCCTCGGGATTGCGCTCCAGAAATAAGCGCCACATTTCTTGCATCGGTACCTTTTGAATCCTTCTCTGTGGAAATAATCCAGATCGAGTTCTTTTTCCAACATCACGTGATGATTGCCCCAATTATTTTAAACTTTGCCCTTATTATTTAAGGTACACGAAAGTTACGTAGGTGTAAAGCCCGTCCACCAGCATGTATTTCTGCTCCACGTAAAACGCCTGAGTCTTGGACTCCAGAGGGGTATGTTGTATTTGAAGTTGATGCAGCATCTCGCTGGTCACCTTCTTCCCAGCTAGCAGGCTCGGGTTGAACGTGTAAATTTGCCTATGGATGTAAGAAGCATAGCCGAATGTGTGTACACCCTCCATCCTTATAACAATTGCCCTGGTTCCAATTTCCAGCGTGTAGTACTCATTGCCTATTTTGGCGGGTAACTGAATACCTTCGCTATTGTTGTACACGAAGAGAACGCGCACTTCCATGTTCTGGGAAGCGATTTCGTCTATTCGAGAAGAAACCAGATTTGCGATTTCCCTAGCCTGAGTCTCGTAGGCCGCTTGGTCAAAATATAGGAAATAACCCACAGCTAAGGCCACGAGAGAAAGTGAGAGAAATGAAACGGTTATCTTCGATAGAAAGAATTGAATCATTTGGTTCTCACCTCGACGGTTATGTAATAATCGTCTAAATGCCCATCGTGATCCAAGTCCATCGAGGCTTTAGTTTTTGTGAGAATAAAATCATAAGTACCTCCAACAACTGTGAGAGTGGAGCCGTTTTTTGCAGTCATAAGAATTGCGATGTTCCCATAGTGCACAACGGTGTATCTTTCGACTCCGTTTCTGAGTTTGTAACGAATCAGGTGGGAATTGTCGCTACCCAATTGACCCCCTATTTTAACGAACTCTGTACCAAACGGGAAGGACACGCGGACAACCATGGATGCGTTATCTCCTTGAGAGTACACGATTTCTATTTGCTTCTTGAGATATTCCACTCCAGATGCTAGCTGCTGCTCGCTGGCAGCTACGGAATAATAATTCACGATTCCCAAAACTACAGGAACGGTAATCACAAGTATAGCCGCAACAATCAACAGGCGCATGGGCATGTCAACGACGCCTTCTTCCTTCATACGGCGACATATCGTTAATAAGGTATTTAAGATTTGTGATGAGTTGCAAAACGAAGGGCAATCGTTTTTAATTCTCTTGTTTTATTCTTAAGGTGCCCTTTTTACCCCCATAATTTGGGATTTTCATTAAAGCCATACGGCCTTTATGGTGTTTCAGCGAGAAGTAGTAGGCGATGCTTTGGTTGTAATTGTCCCATAGTTTCTCTCTCCGCTTTCATCCAGTCATCCTTGTGCGTGAAGTTGTAGAATGCGAGGAAATAAGAGGCATTGGAGAGCATGGCCTCCACCACGTCCAGATGCCGTCGGAATCCACGTCTAACCAGTGGAATCCATCCGAGGAGTTGTAGCCATACTGGATGAGTGGATCTAATTCACCCAGAGTTATGTTCAGCTCCACGCTTACGGGTGTGCCGTCGCTCTTCCAGCCCGTGATGATCTTTACCTCATACCCGTTGATTTCTTTGCCATCTGTAATATTATCATGGTCCACATCTGGATTGCGCGTGTAGTTCACGGACATGTTCAGCACCTGCTCCTCGCTCCACGCCGGGTGCAGAGCCGCGAGCCTGCTCTCCCAGTAGTTGAGTTCCGCACTGCCGTTGAACAATCCAAATGAAAACATACTACTCCCCTCTCTTAATGAAAATGATTACACTAAATCGGCCATATTATACTTTTTAATTTCAGGGATTTTGTTAAAATCCTTATCTTCCGTTAAGATCTCAGATATGTTATATTCTTCCATAACTCCAAGATGTACGGCGTCCCGTGGATTCATACCTCTTTCGTAAAAATTCACCGATGATTTTACCGTTTCATAGCTTATATCCAGCCATATTAATGGAAGATCTAAAATGAGCTTTCCCACCTCCAATGCCACATCTCTATTAGTGAATTTTTGCACAACCCAGACCACTTCATCCCAAACCAGCGGGGATGCATGCGCTTTTAATTCACCCCTTGTTATTTTTTCTATTATCTTTCTTGCTTTCTCTCCTTTCTCGGTGTTGTCTACGGCTGCGTAGATGAATATGTTGCTATCCACATACATACATCAATCAACCTCTCCAAATCTTCCCTCAAGTATTCGGGATATTTCTTCATAATTTATTTTCCTTCCATATTTCATAGATATCTCTCTGAATCTCTTAACAACATCTTTCTCCCCGTTTTCCTCTATCGGTATATGCAGTTTTACCATTCTTATTACTTCCATACTTATACATCACCTCTTTCTATTTTAAGGTTTTCTAATACACTTCCAGATAGGAAATTATAGTTGAAAAAAATACACCCTTGGCCCCGAAGGAAGAGGCCCTGAGCCGTGATGGGTTCTTGACGACGGGGCCGGATAAAAATTAGTAAAATTTGAAGGGAGAGATGTAATCTCCGTACTTCTTCTTCGCTTCCTTTAGTCTCTTCTCCTCTTCGTCCAGTTCTTTGAACACTTCCTTTGGTACGAAGGCTATGTCCTCGTAAATCTTGCGTATTCTCTCTATCTTCTCCAGTAGCTTGGGGATGCGAAGGGTGAATTGCTTCTCGTAATCTTCCTTCGAGTACTCACGATTAAACACTTCTTTGAACAGCCGCGCAAGGTCTTCGTACTTCGGGAGATATCCTATCGGTGTCTCTATTGCATCCACTTCCCCATGAACGCGTAGATCCATCCACTTGAGCCATATTTTCTTGTCCAACTTGGAGTTAAGCCATTCGCCGTTATCCCCTCTTAAGAAATAGTTCACGGCGAAGATCTTGGGTGGATTCTTAAGTTTCTTTCCGAATTTCAGGTAGTTTTCCAGGTAATCTCCGATGTCCACAGAGAGGAAATCTAGGATGGACATTATGTTGTACTTCCTCACACCCTCTTTGCCCAGAGTTGCAGCGGTGGTCTCCGATTCAATTGAAGCCCCTTTGGTCACAACGCCGTGCTGCCAGTTGAAAGCCTCGCAGACCGGGGGCCATGTGTCCGAATCTCGCCCTCCGTAAATTATGCCGCTGAGCTTAACGCCTTCCTTAGCGTCGAGGGCTTCTGCATCTAAATTGGGGAAATACTTCAAGCGCGCGGTGAATCTTGCGTTCTTGTGACTCGGCGGAATCTCATTCCCCTCGCGATCTTTCTTCCCGCACCACCACCGTCCACTATGATTCTCGCCCTCGCATGGGATTTCTTCTCCCATATCGTTCCAGTACGGCTTGCCTTCGTTCACTAAAACGTTAGAGAATATTATTTCGTGGGGGGAATGAAGAACGTTCCATATATACGGGTCGTCATCTTTGTTCACTCCCTGAATAATTCCGAATACTCCGTATTCCACGTTCACCGCTCTAGCTTCGCCATTGATATCTTTTATGAACGATAGGTCATCTCCCACCAAGCGCTCGCCCACTATCATGCAGGTGGATGTCTTCCCGCACATGCTGGGAAAAGCTCCGGTGAAATACGAAACGCGGCCATTTGGCCCGTTTACGCCCATCAGGAACATGTGCTCGCTGAGCCATCCTTCTTCCAGAGCTTTATTTATAGTTAGCCTAAAGGCAGGTTTTTTCAATCCTATTGTGTTTCCCGCGTATTGCGTATTAACGGCGTAAGCGGCGTTGCCCATGAGGTCAATCATAATCCTCCTCTTGTCCAGATTCTTGCTCGTCTTTCTCTCGTCCAATTCGCCCTCTGAATGCACGAATTTCAGGAACTCCAAATCGGGATTTTCCACGAAGACCCCGTAAGCCTTGCGATAGAGCATCAGCTCGCTGTGGGCCACATATGCCGAATCGGTGATCTGCACCGCTGGAACCATGAACTCCGAGTTCTTCGGCCCGAGGGAGAAGAATAGAATGAACATCTCCTTACCGTTCATGGTGTCTATAAGTAAGTCGTGAATTTCTTTGAGCCCTTCATCCCTTTTCTTTGTTCTTATGTATGGCAATTCTTCGCATGTTGGGGTAAGAACCCAAGTATGCTCCTTATCCCTCGCTTGGTCGTAATAATTGTCGAAGTGAACTGTGTGCCCGGGTGTACTGAGCATCCTCTCCTCTTGGTAAATAATCGCCCTGTTTCTAACGTATAGTTCGTCTTCTTCGGAATCGCTGACAACAAAAATCTTCGATGGATTGCATACTTCTATGTACCTCGATAGAAAATTGTAGAGTTCTTCATTTTTTATGCTCTCTATCTTTTTGAACTGCTCTTCATCGAGCCTTTCTTTCAAGTATTTAAGGGGCATCTAAATCACCACGGGGGCATGCCATTCATCACTAAAAACATTTTGATTTATAGCAAAATGGCGAGATAGAACAATAAAAACTTAGGGATATTGATGAAATTCCTTATATTCTCACCTGAAATGGAAAGTATTATTTTCATAACACCATGCGGTAATCCATGGACGCTCTCGGCGAGTTTCAACTCATCATCGCAACTCTCTGGCTCATGCTTCCAATCTATATTCCAAACCCCGGTGCAGTCCTGTTCAAGGGGAAAACCCCCATCGATTTCGGTAAGAACTTCTTCGATGGGCGAAGAATTTTGGGTAAGGGTAAGACATGGCGCGGCTTCTTCGGTGGCGCATTCGTGGGCTTAATTTTCGGTTTGTTCCAGAATTTCCTCTCCTTTTATCTCCCGCAGGGGTGGTTTCCATTATTTTCTAATGATTGGCTCTACGCGTTTTTTCTCATATTGACCATGTCATTTTCATCCATATTCGGAGACTCCGTGGGTTCATTCACCAAAAGGAGACTGGGGATAAAGAGTGGTGGAAGGGCATTTTTAATTGATCAGCTAACCTTTGTAATTGTTTCATGGATTTTCATATACGTATTCTTCCCAACGTGGTTCTTTTCGCATTTCTGGAATCTGACGTCCATACTGACGGTTTTCCTATTAACCCCCATTATTCACCGCTCAGTGAATATCGCAGCTTACAAATTGGGATACAAGGATGTGCCTTGGTAAAACATCGGTAAAATTTTATTTCTGTACCAAAAATCTTAAATGCTCACATTTAAATACCGTTAATGGTGATTTGAAATGAAAAGTTGGGCAATACTAATAGTGATGCTTCTCTTGATGGGAGGCTTGGCGGCTATGGCGCACGGCTCTTCGGTGAGGGCTGGAGAGACGATTGCTACGGATAAATCAGTGTACGTCGTTGGAG
>JALWEL010000221.1 GCA_027014065.1 DHVE2 group archaeon | reverse complement strand
ACGAACTCGGCGGATTAATGAACACTACGATGATAATTGCCGTGGCCGTGATAATCGTCGTGGCCGTTGTTATTGGTGTGGTTGCAATGAGAAGAAAAGCAGAAAACAAGGAAGAGAAGAAATAAACTATTTTCATTTTTTATGGCATGATTCTCCCATTTCCAATTTTTATTGCTTTTTCCAACTCTTTCTGAATGAAAAGCCGTGCATTCACGAAGGCTTCTCGGATTCCATAGCCCCTCGCAAGGAAAGCGGTTATTGCGGAGGAGTACGTGCAACCAGTTCCCCGGACATCATAGGGTAAAAGCGGCTGCTTTGCAGAATGCATATCCCCGCAAAACAAAAAATCCTCGCCGCTCAGGTGCCCGCCCTTGATGATCACGCATCCGTATTTATCCTCCAGTATTCTGCCCACTCTCATTACATCCTCCCTGCTCTTTATTTCCTCTCCCGAGAGAATTTCCGCCTCTGGCACGTTGGGCGTGATTAAATATGCTTCTTTTATAAGGGGTTCCAATGATTCAGGGGAGTCGATTAGCGGCGCTCCGGAGCTGGACTTCATCACGGGGTCAACGATGGCTTTTAACCCGTATTCCCTTATTTTTTTCGCGATTATTCTCGCATTTTCGCCGCTTCCGACCATACCCACCTTCACAAATTTCACGGGCTGGTCTTCAATGAGGGCATCGATTTGCTCCGCCACCAGCGATTCGGGGAGAACGTGGTATCTTTTCACTTCCCGTACATTTTGCACCGTTACCGCCGTAATTACTGCAAGCCCGTAGACGTTTAGCTTCTCGAAGGTCCTAATGTCTCGCAGAATTCCCGAGGCGCCGCTGGGATCGTGCCCGGCGATAGCCATGGCCACCGGTATTTTTTCGCCCATGAGGAAACATGGGAGCGGGGTAAAAAAAGTTAACTGATTATAAGGAAAATTAATAACCTCCAAGCCCATTCTGTATTCGGAGGAAATGGTATGAGCAAAGCGCCTGATTATTTCCTAGTATCCGTTTCAAATCGAAAAAATTTGGAGTTGTGCATGAAATATGCCATGGCAGGATTTACCAACAGCATAAATGGGCTGTGGACATTTTTAGATATCGAGGTAGGGGATTACATCTCATTTTTATATGGGGCAAAAGTTAAGAATCTCTACAGGGTGGAGAGAAAAGTGGCGTTCAAAAATTTCAAGAATTTACCACCTTGGCCACCTGTAACGTTCAAAATGTCAGGAAACACGTATTATTTTCCATTTAGACTGTACCTTAAGCCCGAGCGAGTTCTTGATGAGCCCATGATTCGCGCGGAATTCGCTTACGTGGCGGAAAACTTACTTTTGCGTGGGGGCTACAGGAAAACGCATTTTGAGGCAGATAGCATAACTTTCCACAACGTTTCAAATATGGGTGAACCATACGATGGCGATGTCGAGAAATTGAAGATAAATGGAGAGACGTTCGTGCCACAAATCACTTTCGAAAGGGAGAAGCAGAAAATTCCTGAATTCTTCTATTTTCGCGAGTTAATTCTTCAATCGCTGCTACGCAAAAAATTGAAAGAACCGGAGATTATGAAAAGTATCACAGATTATTTCAATATTGAGGATTCCCCCGAGGATTTCGAAGTGTTAGGTGAGAAAGCATTGCCGGAGGGTTATGTGGATATATTCATCAAATTGAGGCATCCCATTGCCACTAACAAATACATACTGGTGGAAGTGAAGACAAATAAAGCAAGCAGAAAAGATTTTGAGCAGCTGAAAGGGTATATTTCTGAATTTGGTAAAGAGGCAATCGGCGGCGTTTTGATTGCGAAGGGCTTTCCAAAGAAAATGGATAAAGTGAAGGGAATATTTCCTTTGAAATATCAGTTTGAGCCTTTTGATGAGGGCAACTCTTACACCTATGAGGAACTCTTTGAGAATCTAAATTTACTGGCAAATCAGTGATGCCGTTTAAAACAGAATACCCAAGCTTACATTTTTTCCAATGGTAATCCCAAAACCTTTAACTACTTATCTGAAATAAAGGGAATTATGATAATCAACTGCAAAGAGTTAGCAAATAAAATAAAGAAAAAGGCGGTGGAAGACGCACACGGCGAGAAATTAATCCTTCATACTATAATGGCCGGCGACGACGAGGCTTCCATGGTTTACGCAAAATCGAAAATAAAGACACTAAGAAAATTGGGATTTGACGGAGAAATAGACCGCGTGGGCAGCGAGGAAGAAATGCTCAAGAAGATT
>JALWEL010000220.1 GCA_027014065.1 DHVE2 group archaeon | reverse complement strand
GTACATAATAGCGGAGAAATCCGATAAGATAGAGGCAGTTATGGGGGTGATAAAAAAAATAGACTTTAGCGCGAGGATTATTCTTAAAGATGAGAAGTTCATCCTGTTGAGATGCAAGCACTGGTACAAGGATGAACTAATAAGAATTCTCAACGAGAATGGGATAAAAACTTACAAGACGACGGGAACCATAAAAAAGGCCAAAAAAATAATGACCGGCTTGAATTAATCTTTAATCGCACTGACTATTTTTCCCAATGCCTCTTCTATATCGTCCACCATCTCCACAATTGTTCCAGTCACGATGATATCCGCTCCAGCCCTCGCTATTTCCCTTGCCTTCTCCGCTTCCCTTATTCCCCCACCTACGATGAGGGGGATATCTATCTCTCTTTTCACCATGCTCACCATCTCAGGGGGCACCGGCTCCGGGGCGCCGCTCCCTGCTTCGAGATATACTAATTTCATCCCCAAGTACTGGGCCGCAAGAGCATAAGCAACAGCATCTAGAGGAGAACTTCTCTTTATCAATTTAGCCCTTCCTACCTTGCCCACGGTCATTCCCGGCTCCACAATTATGTAACCCATGGGCAAAGGCTCCAGGTTCATCTTTTTCACGTAAATTGCGCCCTTAACCTGCTGACCAATAACCATTTCCACGCTCTCAGAATTCAAAAGGCTCATGAAGTAAAGGGCATCAGCGTAAGGCGAGAGAACACTGGCGGAATTGGGAAATATTATCACCGGCAAATTCACCGCTTTCTTTATTTCCTTTATTGTAGAGTCCATGCTCTCTTTGGTTATCCCCGTGGAACCGCCTATCATTATAGCATCAGTTCCTGCGTGCTTCGCTTCTTTCGCTATTCTGGCAGCTTCTTCGGGGCTTTGATCGTCCGGGTCAATCAGGGTCATGTGCATTTTCTCCGTTTTTATTTTTTCCTCTATGTACTCCATCACTTTCATGTTAATCCCCCAATCAAGTAGGATAGCAAACCCATCAACATTCCGTACTTCACGTACTTCTGCCCTTTATGTGGGTCTTTAAATTGAATGAAAGCAGCGTATATAAAAATTCCGTCAGATACTAACACGGAGAGAATATAATAAATTGAAAATGAGAAATAGAGGTAAGGAATTGGACTAAGGGCAACTCCTATTATTAACGAGGAAAATGCAACCATTCCTGCCTTTTCCTTTCCGATTTTCTTCGGCAAGGTGCGCCTGTTTATATCCCCCGTCATGTCTTCGATATCCTTAATCACTTCTCTTCCTAAATTGGCGAAAAATGCCATGGTCGCAAACACCGCCATGAGTGGCATGTTTCCGAAAATTGCGCCCCCGAAAACGAAGAGCATGCCCACGAGAAGACTTACAGCGATATTTCCCACGAACCCCTCGTATTTGAGCGAAGATTCATAAAGGAGAAGAATGAAAATAGCATAGGAGGCGATTAGAAGAGCGCAAGTGGAAATCAAATACGATGAGAAAATAGCCAGAGAAAAGAGAATACCGGAATATATAACCGCGGTTCTTGGGGTAATCTCTCCTGAGGGAATTGGCCTCTCTGGGTGGTTGATCTTATCCACTTCCCTATCGTAATAATCGTTTATAACATTACCCCCTGCAGTAACTAAGAAAACGGTTAGCATTCCGAAAAGAAGTTCTTTCCACTGAAAAATTGAGTCTAATCCTGAGGATATGAGTCCCACTAATAGCACCGCTACGGAGGACATTATGCAGTTCATGGGTCTCAATATCTTAAGGTACGGATTCACTTTCTCGTGATGGGAGTTAAGGATATAATAATTTCCCGCATTGGAGCGATAGATATTTATTAATGAAATATGTTATGGTTATCGATATATATGAGCGGCAAGTTGTTGACGTACCCAATAGCAGAGAAGATTTCGGACGAAATAATAGATGAGCTAATACACTATTCCTCTTACAAAAGATTCTTAAAACTCAAGGGCGAAGATGTGGATGTTTATGTGGTCACGTACGGGTTGCAGGATGAGGATATCGAGAAAATAAAGGAAATCGACGAAACATTCAACATTATAAACGTGGAAGATTACTTAGAGCAATTGAACGATTTCGTGGGCTCGCTTTACGACGAGGGGAAAATAGATGTTTTCAAAATGAAAAAGTACTACTGCGACCACTGCAACTCATATTACACTCCAAACGAGGTGAATTTTGAGGAAAAGGAGATAGTCTTCAATATCGCAAGGGTGAGAATAGGAAGGAGGTTGTACTACATAGACAAAATTCCCGAGGGCGAGGAGCCAATAGGTGTGGCCATAAACCAAGATGAAGAATTGTTGTACGTTAAGATGGACAAGGAGACATGGGTAGCCCCCATGAGCATGAAAAACATTTTGGTTAAAGAAATAGAAATTCCAGAATCCGAAATAAAAACGGGAAAAATAGATGAGATTAAGAAAAAAATCAAACTTGTGGGATACGTAACCACCGGGGACTTCAACACGGGATTCATAAACTCTAAGGAAGAGGACATGTACAATCTCCAAAAGGTGATTTCTTCTTACACTGTAATCTATTCCACGAAAAGCGTAGTTAGGAAAGCAACCTGTCCAAAATGCGGAGAGCCGCTCCAAGAAATCGTTATTCCAAAATTAAGGGCGAATTTAGAAGAGGGAAAGGTTGACCTATCCTCAGAGGTGGGTTCATACAAAATTCCAATTCTATATTGCGAATCCTGCGGGCACTTTGAATACGGGGTAAAAATAAAAGAATGCCCGATATGCGGGAACGTAATGGAGCTCAAGTTCTTCTACAACCCTATAATGATTCCCATGGGTGTTTACTTTACCGAATCTGATGGGTCTCAAAAGCTGGCATTTTTGCACGAGAAGAGGCAGAGATACCTAAATATTGACAAGATTTTGAGGGCCGACGGAAGAGCCTTCACAGAGAGAACTTACGTGATGCGCCATAAATTCCCAGAGGAAAAACCCGAAAGGAGCGCATATCTGATAAAGAAAAGGGGCATAATTGGAAATAATGTGAAAAAAATGGATAAACTTAGAAACGTACTTTCAAACTTAGTGAAGTACACAGACATATACGGGGAAACTGAGCCGAGGGACATACTGGACAACTGGATTCTTTACCAGAACGACCAAGTTAAAAAGAAATTCATGGAACTTATAGATTCCGGGAATTTCACCGAGGCGTTTCAAATCTTATCTAACTTCGTTATTAAGGACGTATCTCACCTCTACATAGGAATGAAGAGGAAAGAGCCCATAGTTGGCAAAGTGATAATCGATGCCATAAAGATGTTTTATGTCTTCGATCCAGATTTCAGTACGAGCCTTATCAAGAAGCTCAATGCAGAGATAGATCAGTTAACCGTGGAGAACATTGTGGAGATAAAGGGAATGGAAATCGCCAAGGACGTGATTCGTAAGATAATGAGGTTCAGGAAAGAGAGGGACATGCCGAGGAGGGAGCCGATAAAGAAAATAGTATTCGTCACCGAGCACGCGGATGAAATAAAGGATTTCACCAGCAGGATTATGAAGTTCACCAACGTTCTGGTTTTCAACTCCACCGAAAAATGGGACGAGATGGATCTAACAATCGAGCCGAATATAGAGGCCATAAGCAGGATGTACCGTGCATGGGCTCCCAAAATCGCATTTCTTTTAAAGAGAAAGAATGTGAAGGACGTTATGGCCGCTTTGAACACCGGCGGATACACCATGGGGATAGAGGGATTCATCATTCGAATTACACCGGACATGGTAAAGTACGTTGAGAAGGTGCCAAAGGGATACCTTAAAATTAAGGCGAAGTACGGAGATCTATACGTGAATTCCGAGAGGGACATAACCACCATGAGAATCCGTATGATTAACGAGGTGATTAGAAGAATCAACTATATGCGAAAGGACATAGAAATCGAATACGATGACGTTATAGATGTGAGCATATCCACCGACGAATACGTACTCAGAATCTTAAAAGGATATGTGGATGAGATAAAGGAGAGAACAAGGGCCAGAAACGTGGATTTCAAATACGAGGAATACGCGTACGTGGTGGAATGGCCCATAATGGACTTTGACGTGATTATCGGCATAAACCCGCTCTTCAAGAAATGGGTCATTAAAGCGTTCCAGAGCATACCCGGCATCGCCGAAAATAAAGCGGAGATGCTGTTCCACATGGGTTACGGGAGCATATACGAGCTTATGCAAGCATCACCTTCTGAACTCGCTGAAATCCCAGGTTTTTCCTTGAACTTTGCGAACAAAATAAAGGATTATATTTACAACACCGCGTTCAAACCTAAAAAGGAAGGAGATTCCGAGTTTTGCCCGTTCTGCGGAGCAGAACTTAGTGAAGAGGATGATTTCTGTCCCAGATGCGGCGCACCCATAAGGGTGGAGATGGAAAAACAGGGAATCGAAGAGGGAAATGTGTACGTTGCATGGGGAGATTTTTCTAAGATTGCATCATTGGTAGCATCAAAATTCGCCGATGAGAAAAAGCTACTAATCACCAAGGAAGACCCAGACGAAGTTAAAAAGGAATATAATTTGAAAAACACCACAATAGTATGGATTTCCTACGTGCCCATGAGCAAGAGCATCAAACCAAAGGAGCTGGATAAATTGAAGGAGATAATCGAGAAAAATTTAGGCAAAGGAGTGAAGGTGATAATGTGGGACGCATTCGATTTTATGAATGCAATCAACGGCTTTGATTCCATGTTAGAATTCCTGAAGGAAATAAAGGAGGATATAAAAATCACAAAGGCCATACTCCTGTTCAACGTGGAAGAGGTGGAAGAAGAGGAAAATGTGGAGAAACTTAACGAGGTAATAGATGGAAAAATCTAAAGAATTTCCACCTTTCCATCTCTCACGATTACCTTATCCCCTTCCCTTATTTTTTCGATATCCACGCCATCAACTGTTGGAATCTCCGCTATTATGGCCCCTGCTACCACGATAGGCTCCGCTTCCTGCACGATCATGGCCTTAGGCGCGGTTCCATAATATTTCAGAGCGTAAAGGGTATACGATCCAACGGTGCTCCCGGCTCCGCGGGGAAACACAAATATTTTATCCCGAATTTCTCCGCACCCTTCTACGATGCCTTTTTCGGGTATTATGTCCCCTAAAATAACAACGGGAGAATTGCATTTTACAACCTCCCCTTCCACATTTCCGGGATAAATCACACGGCCTTCTAAAATCATTCTACCACGCTCCTGAGCAGAGTGAATAAATCTCGTACGATAACTTCCGCTCCTCCAAACCTCTCTTTTCTCAGATAAAGCGCCGCCTTTCCTGAATTTGTGCCAATTCTATGGTATATCTTTCCCGCGTTGCTCACAACCACGCATGTGTCCCGCATAACCTTGCCCCCGAAATCATTTATGATTTTCACCGCATCCTCATTTTTTTCGATTGTGCTTCTCGCTCCGAATATCCACAATTCCACCCCTTTTTTCTTTTTCTTCCCTTTCAGAAATTCCGCTATTTTTCTAAGCTCAGAAGAGGACACGTGGGGACAGCCTATGGCCACTAACTCAACCTCAATTTCTTCTCCCCTGTATTTTTCCAAATCCCCTCTCTCTACGATTATTCTCTCCACATTATCTCCGAGAGCATGCCTGAACTCGGGGGTGAAATTCTCCACGTGGTACATGGATATGCTTCCGGAAGCGGCCATGGCCGCTCCCATCAACTTAAAATCGTCCACGTTGCCGATTATTCTCAAATAGGGTATTCCGTTCACTTCTTTTCCCACATGCAACCCTAAAAGGGGATAGTCCTCAGGGCCCATCTCGAAATTCACATCGATCAAATGAGTGGCTTTTCTATTTTCGTCCACATGCATTCCGTACTCCGGCGTTTTTCCTATGATCGCTGATGCTAAAGCACTTACAGAACCTTCGCGATTCGTGCGAGCTCCAATTATCGAATTTGCGTAAATCACCGCGGAGCTCTCTGCCCACGCAATGTGCTCCCCGAATTTGGGAACGTTGTCGAAATAATAGGGAGTGCAGGTCATGGTAGGTTTAATTCCCATATCCGTGTAAGCGTTTAGAATCTCCATCTGCTTCCCGTAAAACTCCTTATCCACCTTCAAATCTTTTAGATGCTCCGAATCGAAGGCAATTGGGTTCAAAGTGGCAGGCACGCTCACTTTCACTCCTCTTAATGATTTTAAAAAATGAAGACCCGCATCTCCTATTGTTCTGTAAGAAACTCCCGAAATCTGCGCGGAGACTATGGGTATCAATCTCTCAGCTTTAAATATCTCTCCCATCTTCACTAAGATGCGCATCATCTTCCCGTACTGCTCCCCTTGCTCTCCGTCCATTATCTTTTCCTCTTCTTTCGTGAGGTACATGCTCTCACCTCAGTGCTTGAATACCCGATAAGATGTGAATATCATGGCCATTCCGTGCTCGTCCACAGCCTTAATTACCTCTTCATCCCTTATTGAGCCCCCGGGTTGAATCACCGCGGTCACGCCGGCTTTGTGCGCTTCGTCGATTCCATCTCTGAACGGGAAAAAGGCATCCGAGGCCATCACCGCTCCCTTCGCGCGGTCTCCCGCTTTCATGGCAGCTATGCGGACGGAATCCACGCGGCTCATCTGCCCCGCGCCCACGCCAACCAGCATTCCGTCCTTTGCGAAAACGATTGCATTGCTCTTCACATGCTTCACGATGCTCCACGCGAACAGCATGTCTTTCATCTCGTTCTCCGTGGGTATCCTCTTCGAAACAACATCCCCTTCGTAGAGTTTCTTGGTGTTCCACTCTTGCACCAGAAGTCCGAAATGAAGCTGCCTGAGGTCGTATTTTTCCACGTTGGGATTTTTCATCTCCACAATCCTCAGATTCTTCTTCTTTTTCAATATCTCCAATGATTCATCGGTG
>JALWEL010000219.1 GCA_027014065.1 DHVE2 group archaeon | reverse complement strand
TGCCATGAATATGGTGTTCCCTTTGGAAATGAAATCTTCCAGAACTTTTTTCATAACCCTCTGATACACAGGATCCAGATTTATGAATGGCTCATCCAAAAAGAGAATTTTAGGCTCATGCATGAGAGCTGCGGCGAACATAAGTCTCTGCTTCGTGCCCTTCGAGAGATCCTTGCATATCACTTTCCTGTAGCTTTCCAAATCAAATTTCTTTATGCTTTTTTCCACCACGTCGCCCTTTATTTTTCTTATCTCTGCTACGAAGTAAAGGTACTCTTCCACGTTGAGATAATTTGGCACACTCTCGCTCTCGGGCACTATTCCAACGAGTTCCCGAACCTTGAGCGGTTCTTTTATCGGGTCTATACCCGCAACCTTAACTTCGCCCCGTGCGTCGGTCTGGCCGGTGAGAATTTTTATGAGGGTTGTCTTGCCCGCGCCGTTGGGGCCCAGCAGTCCGAACACTTCCCCCTCTTTCACCTCCAAATCCAAGCCTTTGAGCACATGCTTCTTTCCGTACCATTTCTGAAGGTCATTTGCAGATATCATATTTTCACCTTTAATCCCGAAGGCTTTCTTTTCTCTCTTCCCAGTTCATCCATATCAAATAAAAGCGGTGAGGAGAACACTGGCCCATCCACGCACACTCGATATCCGTTGATGCTGCAAGAATCGCATATGCCTATGCCGCATTTCATGAATCTCTCCAACGATGCTTGAATTTTTATTTCTCTTTTTTTTGCGATTTCCACCATCTTCGCCATCATTGGCTCCGGACCGCAGGTGTATATCACGTCGTATTTATTTTCTTCGAGCATTATTTCTGCCAATTCCGTGGCAAATCCATGATACCCTAAGGAGCCGTCGTCCGTGGCGATTTGCGCATCTTTAAATCGCTCTGTGAATAGCAATTCTTCTTTGTTTCTGGCGGCTATTATCACCTCGTAATCATTTAATTTTTCGATTAAGGGCGCTAAGGTGGCCATGCCGGAGCCTCCGCCTACCACTAATGCCTTTCCCTCTTCCACCTTGAACCCGTGGCCGTATGGGCCGCGAATCCAGAGCTTATCCCCTTCTTTCATCCCGTGCATTTTCTCGGTGCCCTTTCCTATTTTTTTAACCGTAACTCCCTTCAAATCGCCCACGTAGGACACACTCATGGGGAACTCGTCCACGCCCGGGAGCCAGATCATGTAGAATTGCCCCGGCTCCACATTCTGATAATCGTAAAATCTGAAAGTTTTTATGCCCTTCGCTTCCTCTTTTATTTCTTCTATCTCTACAACCCTGTACATGTTCATCTCCTCTGCGCAATCCCAACCAGTTCTTCCACATCTTTAAATTCGTTTTCCTTCATCCAGCGCTCCATATTTTCTGCTATTTCGCCGAATACATTTATCCCTTTATATCGAATTGCGGTTCCTATCTCCACCGCGTTTGCGCCGGCCATCATGTATTCTATCACGTCCCTGTAATTTTCCACGCCTCCTACCCCCACTATCGGGATGTCCATCTCCCTGCGAATGTCATAAACCGCACGAACTCCTATGGGCTTTATGCACCTCCCCGAGTAGCCCCCGTAGATGTTGCTGAGCACAGGCATTCTTGCGTCTATGTCTATCGCCAGACCTTTGACGGTGTTTATTACCACGAGAGCGTCCGCGTTCTCGGCTGATTTTGCAATATCTACAATGTTGCTGGTGTTTGGGGTGAGCTTTGCCCACACAGGAATTTTTACCTCTCTTTTCACATTTTTCACTATTCTCTCCACTAACTCGGTATCGATGCCTATCTCCATTCCGTAGCCCTTGGCGTGGGGGCACGAGAGATTAAGCTCAATGGCATCAGCGCCGTACTCTTCCATCTTTTTAGCTAAATATGAGAATTCATCCTCGTTTGAGCCGAATATGCTCCCTATGATTGGAACCCCGCCCTTCTTCGCAATCCTTATTTCATCTCCGTAATTCTCGATTCCTGGGTTTGCGAGGCCTATGGCGTTGAGGAGGCCCATATGCTCAGGAAATTCGTAAATAACTGGGTTCTCATAACCTTCTCTTTCCTTCATCCCTATCGATTTCGTCACAATGCCCCCCGCACCATTCTTAGCGATTCTCAGCATTGTCTCTCCTGATTCGTCTAAAATTCCCGATGCTAAAATAAGGGGGTTCCTGAGGTTTAAAGTTCCCACTTTAACTTGAAGCATATGTATGAAATTGAAACTGCGTATAAAACGTTTCTCATGTAAATCAGAAAAGCGTATATAGCACAAAGAAATACCTCTTGCACATGAATACAAAAAAGTATTTAGACGAGGCGGAGGTGGATTCGATTCTCATCTACAACGGAAGCAATGAAGATCTGAATTTTTACTACTTTACCCGTCTTCTCTACGGTGGCATATTCGAAGGTTCATTTGCTGTGATCACCGAGGATGGAATTAAAGTGATAACTTCCATTTTAGAGGAAGAGAGTGCAAAGAAGGGAAAACATGAGGTTCTTCTTTACAGAACTGCCAGCGAGAGGGAAGAACTTCTCAGAAAGGCTTTGAAGGGCTCACACACAATAGGAGTGAATTACGGAGCACTTAGCGTCAGGGATTTTGAAAAACTAAAAAATATTCTGGGAAATAGGGAATACAAGGACATATCCCAGAAGCTGGGAGAGTGGAGAATGATTAAGGATGAAGAAGAGATAAATTTGATTAGAGAAGCGGGAAAAATCGCCAGCGAAGTGGCGGACATAATGCCAGATTTCATGAAGGAAGGAATAAGGGAATATGAGCTGGCCGCACGGCTCGGATACGAGATGTTCAAGAGAGGCGCGGAGGATTTCGCCTTCACCACAATCATGGCCTTCGGAGAACATTCTGCGGAGCCGCATTATCTTTCAGGCGATCGAAAGTTGAAGAAGGGCGATTTCGTGCTGATGGATTTCGGAGCCAGATACCACCATTACAATTCTGATCTGACGAGAACCTTTGTTTTCGGGCGCGCTTCCGAGAAGCAGAAAAACATGTATTACACGGTTTTAGAAGCGCAAAGATTAGGTATAAGCATGATTAAAGAGGGCGTGAACGGAAAGGATGTGGACGTAGAGGTGAAGAAATTAATAGATTCCACAGAGTTCAAAGGAATGATGATCCATTCCACCGGCCATGGCCTCGGCCTCGCCGTCCATGACCACGTGGGTCTGAGCTCTCAAAAGGATTTGATTTTGAAAGAAGGAATGGTTGTAACCGTTGAGCCGGGCGTATATATACCGGGATTTGGAGGCGTGCGCATTGAAGACGATGTGCTCGTGAAGAAGGATGGAGCGGAGGTTCTTACCTTCGCAAAGAAGGACGAGCTTATAGAAGTCTGAGCGAATCTTCACCGCAATCTTTTTTTAATCTCCCTCTGAGGAGAATTTATGGGATGCAATAACAGGAGCATTACGGAGTTGGAAGAAGAAAAGGTTTGGCACTGGCACAGGGCATGGGGGGCCATGCGCGCCGGGCGACTCTTGGAGGCGAGAGAAAGCTTCATGACAGTGGAAAAAATAAACGCATGCATAGACGATATAAAGAAAGCTAGATGAGTGTTGAAATTAGAACTTTAAACAGAAGTAGTTTGAAGCAATGAAAAGGGGAGAAAAATACCAACTCTCCAACAACTCTTTTCTATTTTATTTTTCTGGATGCTTCGGATTCGTGGAGTTCGATTTTTGGCGACGTGTTTTCGGATGCCTTTTCTCATTTCTTAAGAAAGATATAAATATGTGCTTATTGTACCTATAAAGGATGAAAACAGGGAAAGGTGCTGTGAGAGGTGTGTGAGTTATGGCTCGTGAATTGACATTTAAAATATCCATTTCCCTGATAACAATCGTTCTTCTCGCGGCATCAATATTTGTTATTTTCCACAAAAATCAGAGTGAGGTTCATATAAAGGTAAATGAGATTGATAAAAACATAGGAGACTTTGTGCATATAGTCCCCACCGCTGATGGTTTAAATCTTCTGGGCCGAGTTATTTGCGAATCAGAAAATCACACGTGGGGCGAAATTGTTTATCTTTATGATTTGGATGAAAATTTAAACGTGGGCAATGGAACGTACGTTGAAAAATTCAAATATGGGAGAGTAACCGACGTTTCCACATACGGGGAAAATATTTACCTTTCATCCAATTCTTACGAGATAGCGGAAATAAACGCAAAAACACACAATATTGAGGTTTACAACATGTCAGTCTATGGAATTGATTCCATTACTGCCACTTATCCCTTCGATAGCGGGGTATATATAATTGGTAGAAACACATCCAACAATAGCACGTACATATTTTTCTTTGATAATTTTAAATTTGAAAATCCACGACCTGTGTTTAATCTTAGTTCATTTTCATATTATATATGGGTTTGGAAAACGCATTTTGTGGATGATGAAAACGGAGTTTATCTGGCATGTGAGCTGAGGGGAATGGATGAAAATCAAACGGCAGAGAGGTTATCCACCTACGTTTTTCTCTTATCGAAAGATGGAAAAATGATAAAGTACTATCGGGTGGAGAAAAGTTTGGACTATTTCTTCAAAAGGGGCAACAACTTGTTTCTGTATTGCAGAGAAATCGCAGGAGATAACCGCAAAATCCTCTTTATCATCAATTTGGATACCGGTGGGCTCAGAGAGGTAAAGCTTCAAAATTCCCAGAGTTATTCCAGATTCTTGTACGATTACTCCTCGGACATTCTATGGTTATTTTCTGCCCAATATGACAAAGAGAAAAATCTAACTTATCTAAGAATTTCTCATTCCAGTGACGGGATAAATTTCGCAGAGGGATTTTCCTATAAATTCAGAGGTTACGTGGAAATGATACCCAATTTGATGGATTTTCAGAGCACCATTTATGAGAACGCAATTTACCTATTTCTCTATTCACAGAAAAACATGGTTGTGAAGATCTATCCCTGCGAGAACATGCTCCTCCCATATTACGATTGGTTCATATGGTATGTAATCATACCTTTGGTCGCGGTGGATGCAATACTCGCTAACTTTTTTCTACTCAATTTGAATAAAGGAAGAAAAATGGATTGAAATTCCAACTCGCATTAATTTACCCCTTGGGGAAAAAGCATAAATATCTTGGGATATATGTCCACAGGTGAAATTAGGCTCGGCTCTGATAATTGGATTGTTAATTCTCTCCTCCGTCCCTTTTATTAGCGCCGCTAATGTTCACTCTTCTAATATTCACGCTTCGAGCATTGCACGATGGACATTCATGGTTTACATGGACGCCGATAACACCCTCTCTGATTACGCGCCGGACGACCTCGCGGAGATGATGACCTACGGCTCAAACTCGAACGTGTCCATAGTTGTTCTTTACGATTCCACGCAAAGCGGGGATTCTGGCATTTATCTAATTGAGAAGGGCAAGAAAAAGCTGCTTGAGTCATTGGGAGAAGTGGACATGGGCAGCGAGGCCACCCTTTACAACTTCATCAACTGGACATACCATAATTATCCAGCGGAGCACTATTTCTTGGATTTGTGGGACCATGGGGCCAATTATGAGGGAGTGTGCCTGGACCACGGGGACTGGCTCACCCTCAACGAATTGGATTCTGCCCTCTCCAATTTTATGCTCGAAACCGGAAAAAAGATAGATGTGGTGGGTTTCGACGCCTGCAGGATGGGGAGCATAGAAGTGTACTACGCTCTGAAAGATTACACCAATTATGTTGTGGCATCTGAGAAGGACGAGCCCGCGGACGGCTGGCCATACTACGACATACTCAGCAAGCTCTCTGATAAGAATCCTGAGGAAGCATCCGAACTGGTAGTGGATGCGATGTACAATTGGGCAAAGCGATTTTACAAAGATGACGGGCTCTCTGTGATTCTAGCGTCTGTGAACATGTCTCGACTCCAGGGATTCATTGGGGAATTCAATGCAAACCTCCAAAGCGCCATGTCCGTTGCCTCATATTTGAACGAGGAGATAATCAATTCCACGCGCGATGTGGAAAGATACGAATTGAGCACGGTGGCCGATTTTTACAACCTGATGGAGAAAATGGATGAAGTGGGGGATTACAAGCTCTCTAAATTGGCGAAAGCTACCATGGAGGGAATTGAAAACATCACATACTTCAAAGCGTGGGACTGCCCTAACCCTGCGAATGGAGTACACGCGAAGAACGCTCATGGAATCGGAGTCTATTATCCTCAATTTGCAGTCTCCGGAGACTATTATTCAACGGAATTCGCAAAGGACACCTACTGGGATGATTTCTTGAAGCTCGTTTTTAACCCTCCGGGCTGGAAGGGGCACGGGGAAGCTGAACTCACCGTTAACGGGGGAAACGTGAGCGTGATTTACAGCACAAACGGAAGTTACGTGGATATTTACATATCCAACTCATCCATTTACAGCGGGATTCTGCCCAGCACCGGAAACTTCACGGCTAGCGTGGGATACGGAACCTACACAATTTACCTTTACTCCTACGATAGCCATGGCAATGTGAGATGGCTCTGGAAGGAGAGCATAGAACATACGAGAAAGGTGAAAATTATAGGAAAATTCTACCTCAACGGCAATATTGCGAAAGGAGCCAAGATAACGGTGGAAATAGGGAACAGGAGTTTCACAACCTCGCAAAACGAATCCGGATTTTCTCTCTCTCTTTATTATCCACAGGACATACGGGACAATTCAACCATAATAATCAAAGTGCAGTACGGATTGTTCGAGAAGGAATACACGTACAAAATCTCTTCTCTCAAAGGGGACGATGTGCTTCCGCTGGTTATAAAAGATAATACATTTCCATCTGTGTTCTCGTTGCTCATCTCGTCGGTATTGCTCACCATATTCGCGGTTTTACTCGTTTTTCTCCTCAGAAGATTTGGCGGCGAGTAATTTTTCGACTTTGTAAAGATATCTCGAGGTCTTCACCGCCTCGCTTGATATTTCCACT
>JALWEL010000218.1 GCA_027014065.1 DHVE2 group archaeon | reverse complement strand
TCTCGTTCTCCTTTGCGAACTCTAATAGTTTTTCCGGCGTGGTTATGGGGAGCATTCCTTTGAGGTAATACCCGTTGCAGTGTTTGCACTTCAGGGCGCAGAACTCGCCGGTCACGGAAATTGAGGGAAACGCTTTACCGGGGTAGTAAATGAACATGGGTGGAAAAAAGCACCACGAATAATAACTTTTTTCGGAAAACGATAAATAACTTCAGAAATATGTGGAAAAGGGTGCGAGGATTGAAGTACCGCGAAATATACGTGAAGAATGCGCTATCCCGCTCAAAAATAAGGGACGTGGAGTATTCTCTCAACCCTTACCGGGGATGCGAGCATCGCTGCTCCTACTGCTACGCTCCTTTTGTTCTTCACATACCAAATGAGAAGTGGAATTCAGAAGTGCTTGTTAAGATAAATCTCCCCACCGTTCTCGACAGGGAGCTCAAAAAAATTGGAACTCGTGTTCATGTTCTAATAGGATCCGTAACCGACGGATATCAACCTGCGGAGAAGAAGTATGAGATAACCAGAAAATCCCTGGCGGTTCTCCTCAAATATGGGGCGAGAGTGAACATACTCACTAAATCACCGCTGATTGCGAGAGATAAGGAAATAATAGAAAAATTCGAATATGCGGAAGTTGGAATAAGTGTCTCAACACTTGATGAAATAAAGAGAAAGAAGACGGAGCCGTTCTCAGCGGAGGTGGAGGAGAGATTCAATGCTCTCTCTCAATTCTCAAGCAAGGTGAGAAAATACGTGTTTTTGGGGCCAATATTCACGCATACTTTGAATGAATTGGAAGGTATTTTTTCAAAGGCTTCGGAAATTGGGGTTGATTACATCATCGCCGACAGGTTCAGGAGACGCGAGGGTATGAGAGTTCCCGCTGCTTTCTACGAAGGAATCGATTACGGGGAATTGGGGAAAAAATTGAAAAATTTAGAAAAAAGATACGATTTGCCGGTATTTTTCTCTTTTTAATGCGCAGTTTTGGACAGGGCCATGATATCCATTTTAAGACCCTCCGCCCTCTTGCGTCCGATTATTATCACTGCAGTGTTAGCGGCTTCGTTTGCTAATTTTTCCAAATTCTGCGAACTTAGATTATTGATATCGATGTTCAATCTCTCGCATTGCCTTTCTATGAATTGTCCTCCCCAATCCCCCAAATGCTTTTGCGAAATACGAATCAATTTTGATTTCAGGGCATCGTTGTTCATTTCACCACCACGTAATTATGAATTCTCCAGAAGGAGTATATGAACGCAAATATGCTCGCAATTCCCACCAAGCCTGCGGAGACTAGGAATACGTAGGAGCCGGTGTTGGGGAAGAAATACACCATGATATTTCCCACCGCTATTAGAAACATTGTGAGCCCAAGAAGTATGACCGAATTTGCTAAGATTTTGAGGAAGTTTGTGAGGTTTACCTTGTGCGTTTTTGTAGCGAACGATAATGCGTTGAATCCGCCGGCCCAGCAGAAAATTGCACCTGCGAAAAGAATCGCGGCGCGTATGATTAGAAGGGTGAAGAGGTTAAGCACCTAACATCACCCCCATAACGCCCACCAATTTTTTAAGCATTCTGTAAGAGAAGAACGCCGCCACGACCCAAAAAACGTTCCCGAAGGTGTTGAGTATTTCCCTGTTAAGCGCGTCGTAGAAAAACACCGTGGAAAAGGTGATAACCATTCCCAGCGTGAAGAAAGCAGCGGCGAGGGTTATGTTGTATCCTGCTTCCGCCCAAGCCTGCGCCTCGTTCTTTTTCATTTGCCTGTAAAACACAAATGAGAGGATAAGAAGAATCAATCCCAAAATTAGGCCGAGCACGTCGGCCACGTTGTCCGCTCTGAAATACATGAGTGAGGTATGAGAAATCAATTATTTAAAACTGTCTGAACTTTGCCTATAAAAGTTTAAATATTGCTTTTTCGCTATACTTACGTGAATAAAATTATTCGCCCGATGCGTGAAGAGGATTACGGATTCGTGGAGGAAATTTCGGAAGCAACGTGGGACGGCGAGGATTATCTTCACAGCGTTTTTCACTCATGGCTTCAAGAGGGAAATTTTTACGCGCTGGAAATCGATGGCCGAGTTGCAGGCACGGTTAAATTAACCATCCTGCCGGACAGGGTTGCATGGCTCGAAGGGCTCCGCGTTCACCCGGATTATAGGGGCAGAGGATACGGAAGAGAATTGCATGATTTCATTGTCTCCGTGGGGAAAAGGATGAGGGACGAGGGGAAAACAAATTTCATAGAGTTTGCTAC
>JALWEL010000217.1 GCA_027014065.1 DHVE2 group archaeon | reverse complement strand
ATTGCAGCAGGGCATTACCGATATGGGCAACCACCAGATATATTCCTATGAACAGCCAGAGGGCTGCCTGAATACTTACCATTCCTATTATCCCCAAAATCAGAAGGAACAAAGCGATTCCCGTCTTTTTGTTATCTTTCTTCCTTGCAACTAAGCCGAAGAGAGCTATGCCAACTATCACTAAGGGCAGGCAGCAAACCATGCTTCCCGCGCCAACGATCATGCTGGACATTATTCCCGCGAATAGATTTATCGTAAGAGCAATGCCCGAAGTTCCCAAGTCCAAGGCCAAAAGACGGGAGTAAGAGAGCCAGTCACCCACCATACCTGTTATGTCGAAGAACGCCATTGCATTTACCGCATGCTCCTTATCAATCAATCTCCCCGGGATACCTGTTAGGAAAATTAAGCCAATGGCGAGAACGATCCAGCTTATTAACACTGTGTTCGGATCGAAAGTCCACCATCCGAAGGACGAGCCTATGACCACGGCGCTGCTTGGTAATAGAAGGAACCACGAAACTTCGGATGTGAGGAAATCGCCGTAGTTTTTGTACTTTAGATGATGGTAAGCGCCCAAAAGCAAGCCTAAAGAAATTTGGGAAATACCGATAATTAATGCTATAACCAGAACGGTCACGGCGTCTTTCATTGGGTCGATTATTGGTTGATACTGAATGAATTGTGATAAGGGATTATTTGAGTCGAGTGGCCCAAATATACCTCCCTGAATTATTCCGAATATAATGGCAGATATGCCGGAAGCAAATAGAATCTTCCCCAAAGTTCTGTTGGTCCAGTCGTATTTTCCGATTTTGAACCAGAGAAGATAGCCTAAAACGGCCATTATGAAACCGTAACCCGCATCGCCCAGTGTAAGGCCAAAGTATACGACGAATAGTGGAGCGATTATAATAGTTGGGTCTATGTACCCATATTTGGGCGTGGAGTACATCTCCACGAACGCCTGAAACGGATGGAAAATTCTGGGATTGTCGAACGCCGATGGCGTATCTTCTCCCTTTGCATCCTTCCACTCTATGTGAGCCAATCCTTTGGACGCCTCTTTTATCCTCTCTATCGATTTTTCCAGTGCTTTTTTCTTTATGTAGCCCCTTATTACCGTGGTGTATTCCGTTTTGCCGAACTTCGATTGATTTTCCTCCTTTATTTTTTCGTTCTCCAAATCGTCGTAGAGAATCGCTAAATGCCCGTAGTGCTTCTCCCTCATCTCCCGTATTTCTTCTTTAAGCTCCTCTCTTTTCTTCAAAAGCTCCTTTTCTCGCCCGTCCAGTGATTTCATTGCCTCCGCGGGCTTTCCCCTCAATCCCTCCAGTGAGAACTCGCTGAAGGTTGCATATCTCAATGCAGCTTCCACATCCCTCCTCTCTTTAAGATGATATGCCACCACAACCACATAAACTACGTTCTTTTTCTTCCCAATGGCTTTGTACCACACTGCCAATTTGTTTTCGCTCTTCAATTTCAGAAGTGGCGAGATATCCTTAACAATTCCGGCGGTGATGTTCACGTATACATCTTCACCAATGAACGACAAATCGAAATCTAAGCCACGAAGAAGCTTCAGGTGTTCTCTCTTGGTTTTTATACCTTCCAGCTCATCGTTTATCTCGTCCCATCTTTTACCGAGCTCCCATATTTCTTTCTCCACCTCTTTTAAGGTGACCTCGGCGTCTTCCATTATCTCCTCTCTTTTCCTCGGAATTGTTTCGAATATTTCAGGGGGTGTGGGATTGAGAATTTCTTTAATTCCCCCGTTTTTCTCCTTCACAATGTTGAGAAAGCTCATTAATTTGGAAATTCTGAACTGGTAATCCACAATTTTAGATGTCTCCTTTGATGGTGAAGAATTCTTCAGGTCTTTTATTCCGTGATGGGTTATGTGAATGAACCCTCCCCTTTGCATTGCACGGAGAACATCGTACTTCACCGAATCGTGCACAAGGACCTCGACTTCAGCCATCTTAGCAGGGAAAAGCATCTATGTTCACCCTACAATCTCATTTAAAATTTCTAAGGAGACTTTCTCAATGCTCTCCTTGGTTATCATTCTTATTTTCTCCGCTTTTTCCCTGTACTCAGTCCTTATTAGCTCTGCCTCTTTCTTCGCTTTTTCCTCCGCTTCTTTCTTCATCTTTTCTATTTCTTCCAGAAGTTTCTTTCTCTCGTTTTCGATTTCGCGCTGTATCTCTATCTTTGCCTCTTCCACTTTGCTCTTGCTCTCTTTTTCCGCGATATCTATTTTCTCCTTTGCACTTCTCTCCGCCTCACGGATTTTGCGTATCTCCTCTTCAATCATTCATCGGCGTATTGCTTTTGTATTTATAAACTTTTGTTATTGGACTAAACAGTTTACGATGTGAAGAACTACCATTTATTGTTTAATTTTACTCGAATTTTGCCAAAGTCATCCAATAGAGTTCAATTTTCCGATGGCAATAAGCAAAAAAGATTAATATATTTATGGTTCCTTCACATGGGCGTGGTGGTTACATGAGTGGGGAAGGTGAAGAGAGATATGGCACAAATGGTGCGGTGAATGAAAAACATAAGGGGAAGTTGCTGGTAATAATCACTCTGTCCGTGGTGACAATTCTCCTTGCTGCATTTATATTCATTGTATTTTCCAACAACTCATCATCTATTGTGGGCAAGTGGCATTTTACCAAGGAGAAGGATATTTTGCACAGTGAGAATATCACTCGTCCCTTAGACGAATATATGGTGTTCAACGCGAGCGGAACAGGATATACTACCTACAACGACCCGGTTTTGGGTACCCGAACACACTCTTTTGTTTGGAAGGAATTGGGAGACAGCAGGTTGGAAATCGCATCCGACAGGAATTCCAGCGTGTACCTATACATCGTGCGGGGGGAGAAGATACAGTTGGAATACATAGATTCGCAAGGGGATCAATTCATAAAGTACGGAGAGCGGGTACAATCCATTCCTCCACCCAAGCATGGCATGTTGTTCGGCGACTTGATGTTAAATAATGAGACTTCCAATTTATCCAAGGGCTGGATAAATATGACGTTGAGTCTATCGCATCCGGAAAGCATGGTACCTTTGGACATTTCGCTGACGGTGAACGATACCGTACTTCGATATGTGAATAAAATCACGGGAGATAAGCAGTGGAGCTTTTTGGATTTGGACGGCAACGGAAAGGTGAGCGATGGGGACATAATAGAAATTCATTACACTGCTGTGAAATCGGGAGATACAATAATCCTGACTTACAAGGGTTACCTTGGAGATATCGAGGCACCGATTTACAAAGGGGTTCTCTATGGAAGCTTGAATTACGATGCGAGTAGCTCAAACATCGCTGCAGGCTGGGTGAATTTAACCATATACTTAGCGAAGCCCAACGAATTGAACCCTGCACACGTTCATATCACGATAGAAAATCGCGGCGAATTGAATTACGCCGAAGAAATCACAGGGGATGGGCAGTGGAGCTTTGTTGATTTGGATGGAACGGGAACCATAACCAGCGGGGATAAAATAGTTATTCACAGCACATCCATCATGGATGGGGACACGATAAAACTAACATACGATTTTTACCAAGCGTCCTTTGAGGAGACGATACCATAACTTTTACTCATTTTTGTCCAAAAAATATGAAATATAAGTACCTATATCCCCGTCCAAGGTGATAAAAATGGGAGCACCAGTAGATCCAAACCAGGCCAAGGCTATGGCTGAGAGAGTAAGGCAGTCGAAAGAAACCGAAAAGAGAATCGCGGAGAAGATGAAGGGAATAAAGCATAAGCTCATGGTTCTCAGCGGCAAAGGGGGTGTGGGAAAAACCACCGTTGCCGTGAATCTTGCGGCGACCCTCGCTTTGAAGGGCTTTAAGGTCGGGCTCTTAGATGCGGACATTCACGGCCCGAATGTACCGAAGATGTTGGGCGTGCAGAACGCAAAGTTGGTTGTGAACGAAGAGCAAAAAATTGTGCCTGTGGAGCCAATTCCAAATTTGAAAGTCATTTCTATTCAGATGGCTCTGCCGCAGGATGACCTGCCTGTGATATGGCGCGGGCCGCTGAAGCACAAGGCCATACAGCAGCTTTTAGATGAGGTGGCGTGGGGCGACTTAGATTATTTAATTATCGACATGCCTCCGGGAACAGGCGATGAATCTCTGAGCGTCACCCAGTTGATACCCGACATGGACGGAGTGCTGATAGTCGTCACGCCGCAGGAAGTTGCCATCCTTGACGCAACTAAAGCAATTAACTTTGCGAAGCAGACAAACAAGAAAGTTGTTGGTATAATCGAGAACATGACCGGCGAGATATTCGGCGAAGGCGGTGGCAAAAAAGTGGCGGAAAAGTACAACATACCCTTCTTAGGGGGCATACCCATGGATGCAAACATTGTGAAATGCGGAGACACAGGAACTCCATTCGTTCTGGAGTACCGGGATAGCGAAGCGGCCAAGGCGTTCGAGAACGTGGTCAGTAATCTGCAGAAGGTGCTCGGAGAAGAGAGCTGAGTTTTCCAACGGGGAATATCCCCTCTTTTTCATCTATTGCAAAAATATCAAAATCCATTTTGTTTTTCTTCAAAATTGGTGAAATGAAATCGTTCTTCGTAATGTCGGTGCCTGAGGCGTATAAGCTTATGGCCGGCAAAACGATTAGATTCGGTGAATAGAGAAAGCATGGCATCTTAACGCTTGCGGATATTTCGTCCCTGAGCATAACACTGGGGTGCTCGTGGCCGATTATGGTGATGTTTTTTATGTTCATATCTCTGTGCCCGTGCACAAAGAAATAGTTGCCAATTTCGTAAGAATCTTTCAGCTCCAAACCTCTTCTCTTCAGTATGGTTTTCAGGAAATTGTCGTGGTTTCCCCTGACGATTATGACCTCACTTCTCTCTGTGATGTAATCCAATACTTCCTCTATTTCATCCCATTCCTGCGGCATGTTGCGGGAAAATTCGTGCTTAAAATCCCCATCGATTAGAATAGTTTTTGGCTCATACTTTTCATAAATCTCCCGCAGAGTTTTAAGAATGTAATTCTTCTGAATTTTCGGGAAATATATGCCTTTCTGGGCCATCACATCTTCGTATCCTATGTGAAAATCCGCCATGACCGCAAGCTCAAATTCATCGATGTAGAGCATCCCATACTTCGTCAGAGTCAATCCTTGGATGTAAATTTCTTCCACAGGGCGATAAATAAAAAGGAAAATAAGTGTTTTACGGAATGATTTCGGTTGTGTTGTTGAATGGAGGGTAGTAAAAATCTTCCTTTCTGTACCTGCCCTCTTGGATTAGTTTCTCGATTTCATCCTTCGCTTCTTCCATCTCATTAACAAGATGGCGAACGGTGCCACAAATTTTTTCGAAGCCTTCCATGCCCCAGAGGCGCTCCTTATTCGCAAATAGACAGCGGCCTCCGCAAATGGGGTAGAGATCACAGGAGCGGCAAGGCTCATCGATTTCCACGGAATTTCTCACGTCTTCCGGTTTTTTATTCCATATGTTTCCCAATTCGTTCCACTCAAATTCCCCGCCAATAGGACACGCCAAAATTCTTCCGTCGGTGGCAATTGCGAAGGCATCCCGGCCCGCGCCACACGGCACGCCGTTTTCAGGCCAGAACATTCTCTTTATGACTCCTTGGAATGGCACAATGCCCGGAATTCTGCCATTTCTTATCTCCTCTATCCACCATTTCGCCAGCTTTGTTATGCCGGGGTTGTAGGAATTCCTAACCCACGAGTCAAAATCATGCCATGAGTCGTCCGGGGCCCACACCACATTGAGCTGCCAGTGCACATGGTCGAATGGGAGAGAAAGAAGATGCATGACATCTCGATAAATATCGCTCTCTTCGCTCACGGCCATCCTCGCAATCAGATCTCCTTTGTACTTTTTCCTTATTTTTCTCACTCTATCTACAACGATTTCGTAAACCCCGTTGCCCCGATAATAATTCGTCACCTCGGGAATTCCATCGATGGAGACCAAAATCGCATCAATCCGATTCAAATACTCTTCTGGAATTTTGTGCAGGAAGAACCCGTTGGTTTGCACTACGAATCTTTTCGCTTTCACGTTGTCCATTATCTCTTTCATTTTCTCGATTCTCAAAAGCGGCTCCCCGCCGTAGAATGCGATAATCGCCTCCTCATCTCTTTCCACGAAATTTTTCAAATCTTGTATTTCATACTTAATTTCGTGGGGCATAACCTCTTCCGGAATGGAGCCGCCGCAGTACCTGCAGTTCAGATTGCAAACACCCGTGAGAAATACTATGTAGAGCATCCTGTGGGGATTGAAAAATCAAACATAAACTTTCCTCTGCACATCATTTGAAAATTTAGAATAAAAATTGGAAATTATTTCAACCCTGCGCTTTCCCTGATTTTCTCGAACCTCTTCTTTATCCTCTGGAGCGCGTAATCGAGAGTGTCCTTGGCACTCAGACTTCCATCGGTCTCGAACTGGAATATGAACCATGTATCGTCCTCCTTTATCTCCGGATTATCGAATGAGAGAATCTTTGCGAGGGCCTTGCATTCCGTGTCATCGGTGAACGTAATTTTCTCTTTATCTTCGTAAATCACATTGTTTGGGCACTCGTTCTTCACCTCTTCCCAGTACTCGCTATCGTCCTTCTTTACTGTTATCTCCCTGTGATACTTGTAAGCTACCCCGCTGGTAACCTGCCATTTCGCATGTTCTCTGGCTGTGCCCATTATGGCCTCCGCATCTAACAATATCGCCTGATTGTCCTTTAATTTCACGATTGGAATTAGAGGATCCACGGGCCTGAAATTATCCGCACCTACGGGTATGAGATCCCCAGAATACACGGTCGCGGGACCATGCTTGTTGAGAGAATATGTAACGGTGCAGAGTGGACAACCAACATCCGGAGGATGATCGCACTCATCGCGGAATTTCATGTTCAGGTCGGTGGGTAAAGGAATGAGCCCTAACCTATGAGCTATGATTTCGTCGAAAAGGGGAGTTGTGGAATCATATACCT
>JALWEL010000216.1 GCA_027014065.1 DHVE2 group archaeon | reverse complement strand
CTGTAAGTTATGGAAATGGAAATTATTTAGTGGCGTATGTCAACGGAAATTATGTGAATGGATATTTTGTTGATTCCTCATCCGGCGCGCAGGGAGATGAGATGCAAATTTACAAATATGGCGCAGGCGTGAGAACCGCTTACAATGAAGACGGAGATAATTTCACCGTTGTTTCTTTCGATTATTCTCTCCCCTCTTACCACAAAATAATATATCGATTCATAACGCCGAATAGTGAGAACGCAACTTATGGGGCGGATTTAAGCAACGATGCAAATAAGAGCGTGGACGTATGCTATGGCTCGCACCGTATTCTCTTCACATGGGTCAATCTCACCAGAGAACAGGTGGAAGGCAGATTTTACGACACGCAAACAGGCACTTTCGGGCAAAATTTCACAATAGCCGCAAGTTCGGAGCAGAAATATAGCGTATCCGTGGGATTCGACCAGCAAAGTGGAAAATTCTTGGTTGTGTGGGCCGAGAATTATGATATCCGAGGAGCGTTTATTACGGGCGATGGTTCTATCACGTACGTGAATTTCCCTGCAACCTCTTCAATTAAAGAGTCGCAGCTCTCAGTAGCGGGTGGAAATGGCGAGTTCTTCGTTACTTACCGCAACGGCTCATTTTCCTCATCAACGGGTGCGTATTTCATAATCGTGAGTTCCGATGGGGATGTGGGTGGAGTTCATATAATAAACGAGAACAACGCCAATTACTGTGGAAAAGTGGATGTGAAATTCTCCAACGGGGATTTCATGCTCGCCTTCTCGGATCAAAGAAATGGAAACGCGGATGTTTTCCTTCGATTTTATGACCCTTCAGGTTCCATGCTCGGCGATGAAATGAACGTTACTTCTTCAAGCAATAACGAGGAAACCCCTTCTGCGGCCACGGACGGAGCGAGTAAAATAGTGGTGTGGAACAATTATGTGAGCAGCAGCAACCAGAACATAGAGGGAAGATTCTACCCAGAGGAAAACGTGCCGGAACTAACTTGGCTCCTCGTAATTTTTCTACTCTTTTTGATTGTGGTAATTCGCAGAGTTCAGTAAATTTTTTCCATCTCTTTTTTGAATCTCTCCAAATTTCCTTGCTTTATTTCTTCGCGAATTCTTTTCAGGAATTCAATCATAAAGCAAACGTTGTGCAATGATAGGAGATGCATACCAAGAATTTCTTTCTCCCGGATTAAGTGGTGCAAATATGCTCGGGTGAAATTCTCGCAGGTGTAGCACGAGCATTCTTCGTCCAGGGCCCGATTATCGTTTTTGAACTCAGACTTTCGCAGATTTAGCATCCCTTGGGATGTGATGGCCGTGCCGTGCCTTCCGTTGCGCGTTGGAAAAACGGAATCGAATATATCCACGCCTCTCATAACCGACTCTATTATTTCCAGCGGAGAGCCAACGCCCATCAGGTACCTCGGCTTCTCTTTGGGCAAAATGCCCGTGACTATTTCTACCATCCGGTGCATCACATCCTTCGGTTCTCCTATGCTTAACCCTCCGATTCCGTAGCCGTCGAAGTCCATCTTCGCTAAATCTTTCGCGCTCCTTTCCCTTAAATCTTCATACACGGAACCCTGAACTATCCCGAAGCTCAATTGCTTCGTGGTGTTCTTGGGGAATCTCTCAGCCCAGAGAGACGTAAGAAGAACGCTCTTCTTCGCTTCTTCGTAACTCGCGGGATACTCGGCGCAGTAGTCCAGCATCATGGCCACGTCGCTCCCTATGCGCATCTGCACCTCCTTGCTGAACTCCGGCGTGAACTTGTACTTCTTCCCGTCGTAGGGGGAGCGAAATGTTATTCCCTCTTCATCCGCTCCAACGAAAAAGCCCTTCCGAATCATCTGGAACCCACCGCTGTCCGTGAAAATGGCTCCGGGGAATCTCATAAACCCATGCAACCCTCCATGCTCCTCCAACACTTCCAATCCCGGCCGGAGAAACAGATGTAAAGAATTGGAAATTAAAACTCGAACATCGCAATTCTTTAAATCCTCAGGGGTTAGAGTTTTCACCGTTGCTTTGGTTGCCACCGGCATGAAGAACGGAGTCTCTAGTTCTCCGTGCTTCGTTTTCAAAGTGCCGAGGCGTGCGCCGTCCTCTTCCGCGATGATTTTAAACATACCGAAGGCAATTCCGAGGGGGTATTAAATGTTTTGCGGTGTGGAGGGAAAAGGAGTAGGGATGCGCATGATGGAGCTGCGAAATAGCTATATTTTTCCGGCTACATCGTAAATTGGATATCTTTCACAGCGCATTTCATTCTCACTCTTTATGAATGAGCCTGAACTTGCTAACTATGAGGAAAATATATAGAGATAAGAAATTAATTTTGAAAGGCAGTGATATGGAGAAAACTTAAACGTTCAACAAATGGTTTGATATTAGCGATTGGAATGGATATGTTTGTAGGATGGATTTTTATCTATAAACTAAATGTTCATAACCTCAATGAGTTATACTACGATGTCCCCGAAGGGCCAACGGGGAGTTTTCTCAGGATTTTCCTTGGAGTTTCGATTTTTATTTTCATGCTCTTTCCAATCATAATGGGAACGGAATATGTGATAGACGTAAAACGGGAAATGCTGCCCGATTATCCCGGGAATATATATTGTAAAGAAAACAGAGAGAAACTAGAATGTAATGTGTTTGAGGACAACCTTTCTAATTTTACTCTGCAGCAAAATCTCCAAAGAGTTGAAATTGCCCAACAGGAGCATTTTATTTTGTATTTTATTGCACTATTGATATATCTATTTTTCGTTATCCTGCTTCTCTTAGGTGTATTACCTCCATATAAAGGTATTGGACTGGCGTTATCATCAATAGCATTCATCATGTTTTTTATATTCCAACCCCTTGGTGTGATCCGTGTGTTAAGTGAGCTTTTTCCAATAAAAAAGGTAGTTGCCTTGGATGGCTGTATTAAAATTCCGTATACTATTAAAATTTTGGGTGATTTAAGTGAGACTATTATAAAATATGAGTGGATAACTTTGGTAGTGTTAAATGATTGGTCCAACACAAGCTTATGGGCACACATATTTTTTGAGAAAGATGGAATGGAATACGTTTGTTCATGCTTTCAAACCAGAATAAAAGATGAATTAAATTTCATAGGAATGCTGAAAAAAAGAGGAATAAATACGCATATTTTGTTTCCAGCTATTAATTTACAGAAGAAAATGAAATGCTCTACATTTATTGCAGCTCTAAAAAGTACTAGAATTTTTGTGGGGGATAGGATGTTGTTATACTTTTGGAGATAAAAATTTTAGGTTGCACATTTAAATTCCAATCTCAGACACAATAGCCTCTTCCTAAATGATGGGGAAACCCTTATCTACTTTCAGAACTTTAATATGGTGTGTCATTGAAATCTGAAGCGCTCCGCAAAACGTTGCATCTCGCAGGCTTGCTTGTTCCCATCTCTTATTTCTACTTCGGGAAAGAGCTCACAGCTTTGTTTATCTCAATTTCCATCGTTATATTCTTTATGATAGAGCCCTATCGCATCTCCAAGGACACCACTACAAAGATAATAAAAGGAATTAGGCCATTATTCAACGAAGAGACATTTAAAGTCATAAGCAAAGGATTCGAACTGGTCGATAAAAAAATCAGGGAAATCGCCAGGGCAGAGGAGGAGGTTTGCATCGGAGCACATATTTATTTTGCCATAGCAGCGCTAATCAACGTTCTGTTTTTTCCCATGGAGATTGCGGTGGCCACAATTGCAGTTGCCACAATAAGCGATGCGTTGGCCGCCCTGGTGGGAAAGAGCTTGGGAAGGCATCGTTTCAAGAATTCAAAGAGCTTGGAGGGGAGCTTGGCGTTCTTCGTCTCCGCCCTTTTGATATTCATTGTTTTCCTTCCTTTATCATATTCTATCTTAGGTGCAATTGTAGGGACAATTGTTGAATTTTACAACGTTCCCCCCAACGATAACTTCTCCAACCAGCTCGCCATGTCTTTTTTCATCTATCTCTTCTCCCTGCTATGATACGGGAATATGGTTAAAGATGGTTTCTGAGGAGAATGTTTAAATATGAGCCGTATATATGCGGGACAAGGTGATAATATGGCAATATGGCAGGGTCGTGCACTCAGAAAAATATCCGGCGGAAGAATAAGGATGGCTCGCAAAAAGAGAAAATACGAGCTTGGACGTGAGCCGGTTTACACGCATATAGGAGATAGGAGAATGAAGATTGTGAGGGTGCGCGGGGGTAATTATAAGATAAAAGTTCTTCGCGATATATACGTTAACGTTTACAATCCCCAGACAAAGAAGACCGAGAAGGCAAAGATTGTTAGCGTCGTGGAAAATCCGTCAAACCCACACTTTGCCCAGAGAAACATAATAACAAAGGGCGCTATTGTGGAAACCTCCGTTGGAAAGGTTAAAATCACATCAAGGCCAGGGCAGCATGGGGTGCTGAATGGAGTGCTTCTGCAATGAGCTTGATCATATATCCCATTTATTTTAATGTCAATTATTCTCGGAAGGAAGGGAGAAGGGTACCAAAATCGCTGGCTTTTGATGCGAAGCTGGACACCATTGTGAAAGCCGTCAGAGAGTTGGGATACAAATTCGACGTGGAAGAGGAAAAGAGATACCCTAAATTTTGGTGGAAAGAGAAGGGGAGGATAATAATCTACACGGATGAGAGCAAAAACGAAGTACTGAGAAAGATTGCTAAAAAAGTGAAAAACATCTGATTATTTGTCCTGTGGGGTTTCCACATCTTCCACAAGCTTTTTACCGGCAACCACGCCGTCCACGGAGTGAATCACCCCCCCTAAATCTTCTAAGCTATCCGAAAGCTCTTCGAAATTTATGTTTATTCCCTCAACTATAACCTTTATGTTTTCAGTCTCCTGATCAACTTCGCTGAGTATGCAGTTTACTCCGCTTACCCCTTCGACTTTGCTTAATCTTAGCGCTACGTCAACGATGGATGGCTTGTGTGGCTTCAGAACATCTAACACGAGTCTCCTTATTCCGTATTCGTCTTTTTTCATATTATGCGATGATATGCTTCGGAGATAAATATTTTTTGATTTAAGGCGGCGTTATGTTTATATACCTCATGCCCCATACATTCCTTATGGCAACTCCGGCGGAAGGTGCAAAGAAAGATAGTGGAGATGTTACAGAGAAAAAGAAAAAACCTAAAGATATTGGGAAGAAAGTTTTGAAACCTTGCCAATATTCTATCGTTACAGAGGGCGATGTTACAAAGCTCGTTGTAAAAGAATGTAAGAGATGCAAATCCGCAGGTGATTTGACAAACAATATATGCTTTGGAAGGGTGCTTCGGACTTTATCTCAAGCGGTAAATGTTGATCTTATAGACTTGGAAAAATACAATGTTCGTGAGTATTACGGAGAGAGCATAAGGCTTCTAAAAAGCATGCTTGAATATGCAAGATCTTTGGAGAACTTAAGCATGAGGGATCCCCTCACCGAATATTTCTCAGATGTTCCCGAGAAAGATCGCAAGAAGCTTAGGTGCCCTGTGTGTCCGCTCAATCCGCAGCAGATATTCATAAAATTGCGAAACGTGTTTTTAAACAATATCGCCGAATTTCCAACTTACTTTTATTACATTGTAGATCAGTTCGGTAGGGAGCCTGTTTACTCGGAAAGATGTAAAAAATGCAGGGCCTCATCCATAGAGGATTTAAATTACGCATTCAAAAAGTACATCGATTGGCTCGGGGAGATAGGTATAAATGTGAACATACAGATGGAAGAGAAGGTCCGCACTCCACTAACCCTCTTAGCCAAAGTGAGAAATGTCGGCTTGCAGGTTAGCGGGAAGAGAATCAAAGATAGAATTGACGAAATTCTCACCAAGAACTCTCGTAGAAGGCCAGGATTTTCGCCATCATGGGTGAGTTTTGACAAGCCCAAGGGGAGCGTGTTGGTGAAAGAATACGTGGTTCACGACATCCCTGTGAAGCTTTATAGGCTGCCCACCGAAATAGAAGGTCTCTACTACGTGGATCCACCGGAGTATCACATTCCTGAGGAGCACATGCGCTTAATAGATATGGCCAGAAAGGAGCTCCTGGCTGAGTATCCCCGCGGCATGGAGGTTTTGAAACCTGGTGCTTCTTCTAAGTACATAGAGGAGGAGGGTGGAAAGCTTATATTCAAGTTGGCCAAGCTCTACAACATATCCCTTGGCAAGGATAGAGAAGGTGAAATGGCCACTGTGCAGAGGCTCGCAAAGTACCTTATGAAATACACCTCTGGCTTCGGTATAATGGAGATTCTCTTCGATGACCCCTACATACAGGATATCTATTTGGATGCGCCCGTCTCCAACAATAACATATATGTGATTCTCCAGGGCGGTCTCGGAAAAGGTATTCCCGAGAAGTTTGTTACAAACATAGTTCTCAGCGAAAGAGATGCAAAGAGCATGATATCAAGATTCAGAATGGAAAGCGGTAGGCCTTTCTCTGAAGCTCATCCACTATTGGAAATTGATTTAAAAGAATTCAAGACTAGAGTTACAGCAGTGGGACCCCCGCTCAGCCCCAGAGGTATATCCTTCGCATTCCGCCGCCATTCCCGCGTGCCGTGGACTCTATTAAGGCACATTTATCTAGAGAGTATAACTCCCATGGGCGCAGGTCTTCTCTCCTTCTTAGTCGATGGAAATGCAACCATGCTCGTGACCGGAAGCAGGAGTGCGGGTAAGACTTCGCTTATGAGCTCAATTCTGTTCGAGTTCCCACAGAGCCAGAGGATCATAGTGATTGAAGATACCCCTGAATTGCCATCTGTTTATCTTCAAAGCCTGGGATACAAAGTTCTTCCTCTACTCGTGAGGTCAACATTTGGCGGCACCAGCGAGGTGACCATGGACGATACGCTAAGATTGGCTTTGAGATTGGGTGAGAGCGCAATAGTTATAGGAGAAGTGAGAGGTAAAGAAGCGAGAACACTCTACGAGGCTATGAGAGCGGGTACTGCAGGAAGCGCCGTTCTTGGCACCATTCACGCCAACTCTCCGCGCGCCGTGTACGAA
>JALWEL010000215.1 GCA_027014065.1 DHVE2 group archaeon | reverse complement strand
AAGAAAGAGGAGATAGTGGAGGCAATTAAGAAGCTCAAGGCGGACCTGAGAAGCGTTGGATTGATTTAATTTCATTTTTTCTATTTTTGAGCGTTTGGCGAAAGAATTAAATATGCAACTTCAATACAGGGAACGGGTGACGGTCATAGCGGCGGGGAAACACCCGGTCCCATTCCGAACCCGGAAGTTAAGCCCGCCCGCGTACCGTGTGCGTACTGGGATGCGAGAGCTCCCGGGAAGCACGGTTCGCTGTCACCCACTCCTCAAATTAACTTTTTAAAACCAGGCATCTAGGTTTCTCTGCTCTCTGAATTTCTTGAACGCGCTAATTCTTTCAATTGCACTTTTCACTCTCTCTTGGGAGAAATCGTGCTCCTCGCACATGAAATCTAACAGCTTTTCCTCGTTCACCTCTTTCCATGCCAGCTTGTAATTATCTGTTGTTGGAGGATTCAGAAAAATCTCTCGGATTTCTTCGTAATGCGGAATCTCGATGCCCTTTTCTTCTATAACCTTCTCTATCACCCCATATTTCTTTATGAGCTTCAGCGCCGTTTTGGGCCCTATGCCCTTTACCCCGGGGTTGAAATCGGTTCCTACCAAAATTCCTATGTCCACTAATTGCTCCCTTGTGATTTCCATTCTCTTGAGATTTTCTTCGAGATTTATCAATTCCGGTTTAACTTCCACGTAAATCCTCTTCCTCGGAAGCTTCCTGCGGCCGGTGATTGCCATGTTTCTAACTAAATTCACCGCTCCGAATAGCAGGGAGTCGTAGTCCTGAGAAGCGGACGCGTATGCGTCGCCCTTTCTTGTCATGTAAGCGGCCTGAGCCTCACCCTCGCTTGGCGCCTGAACCCACGGCACGCCCATGAGATCAAGGAGCTTTTTTGCCTCTTCAACCATTTCCTTGGTTAGAAAGCTCGCTTGTTGAGCTTTCATTCTCGCAATTTCTTCTTTTCCCTCTTCAACGGCCTTTTCCCATTCCTCTCTCGCTTTTTTTCTGATTTCCATTCTCTCCGCAATCGTTTTCCTCTTGAGCTCCGGGGGCTTTCCATCGAACACGTAAACTGGTTTTATTCCCTCGGACATGTAATTAGATGTCCTGTAGAGCAGCCCGGAGAGATGCGATGTGATTCGGCCTTTGGAGTCCATGAGGGGAGTTCCGTCTGGCTGCCTGATTATGCTCAGAAACTGATAAAGGGAGTTGTAAGCGTCAATTGCAACGATGCGCCCTTTGAGATCAGAGAACTTAATCACCCTTGGCTCGACTATGTTACCTATATCTACACCCATGGTTCACACCAATCCTCGTATCTCCTCGAAAGATTTATCTTTTTCCCTTAAAGGCAACGAGCATGGCCGCAATTAACACCATTAAGGATATTGAGCCCCAGTTAAACTCCGGAACTGCGGAATCGTAGAGTGATGCTTGATCCACGTAGGCATTGTGTGGTGATAGGAACCCGACGTAGCCGGAGGAATAGTATGGGTATGCGGTTACGTCCACATCTGAGAACAGAACCCAGCCATCAACGTACACGCTCATGCGCCCCGATATGATCTCCACGTAGAATGTATGAATCACGCCGGGCGTGTAAAGCGTTGTTTTCCTAGCAAGGATTGTATCCGACGACTGCCCCCCTGAGAGGTGGTAGAATATCTGGGCGGTACCGTTGAAGAATAACCTGAATCCTAAGTAGTTATCGGTGTTTAGTGCCCTTATAAATGTGAGGGATTGATTATCCCCTGATTGTACGGAGTACGCGCGGTAACTGAATCGCACATCTCCGTCCACGGTGTTCCTGTATACGACCATTCCATTCTGGATCTGCATGTATCCGCCGGATGCACTCGCACTCCCGCTTAGAATGGTCCAGTTCTCCTCCGTGGCGAATTCATCGTACATCACCGTACTTAGAGAAGGATCATCCACCCTGATGGAACTATAGTAGGTATCTCCGAACCACTGCACGTGCTCCCTGAGCATGCGCCATGAAAACGAATACTTTCCAGGGACCTGCGGCGCGGTTATGTTAAATCGGAAGGTGTAGTTTTCCCCAGGATAAACAACGGTACCATTCTCTATGTCCACTCTGCCCGTGCCCCATATCTGGTTATCCCTGGGTTCCTGCGACCCCAAGCGATAAGAGCGGGAAGAATCCCAGTATGTGTCTCCGGAGTTGTGGAAAGTAATCTCAACCTGCGCGGATTCTCCGACGTTCATCTCGTTGGGATGATTCCCAGAGACCAATGAGGCGTCGTTCATAAGTTGAGTTCCTGCAAAATCATCCCTGAAAACTGCGCCACTTGGTTTAAGGGAATAATCCGTGCGGTAGAGGCCAAAGTAATGCTCTGGGTCTTGAGGGTCGCTGAGCCCCGGTGTACCCTCCGGTGTGAAGTCGTTGAGCGTCCATATCATAGGATAAACATTGTTGTAGTTCTTGATCACGTTAAGGTTATTCTGTAGCCATGTTGCCACGGAACTCTCGTTGTATGGACAGTTGGTGCCGTTTGTTGGCCTACCTATCTCCTCGATGAGAACCGGCTTGTTGGTGAAATTCATAAGTTTCGAGAGGACGTCCTCCAATACCTCCGTTCTTCCATACCAGTGAAAGATGACGAAATCCGCATCCTTGAAAACTTCGTCCTCTGTTATGAGATTTGGTCCTATCTCAACGAGCACATCGTCGAATAGCGCAGTGCTTCCTCCCTCCGCCTGAAGGGCAATTCCCCCATATATACTCCCAGTGGAATTTATAGGGTTGTCATCCCAATAGTAAAGATACTTTGTGCCATCAACATAAACTTCTGTCTCGTTCCTGAATGTTACGATGCGGTAGGTGTGCCAGTCTTCGGGATTCAGACCAGTGTTGTTAACGGCCAAATAAGAAATCCACGTGCCGTTCTGCATTTTGGCAAGTTCCAGCTCGCCATTGGTCTTCAGTAACACCGCGTAATAATTGCTCTCGTTTACGTACCTGAAGAGTATGCGGCCCACATTCCATATCTCACTTCCGGGGGAGGAGGTTCTCATCCTCACAGTTAACGCGTACCCTGAATTTCCCCACCAAGATGTATCGGAAATGGCGATTATCCCATTTGTTCCCTTTAGAGCACCATTGGAGACCTGCCAGGTCCCGGATTTAACTGTCCATCCTTCATAGTTGCCATCGTCGAAGTTATCGCTCACGACGAGTGAATTCGTGGTGGTTCTGTCCCCCAAGTACCAGCCGTACTCCCCCACCGCAACTAAATGGTTGGGGTCATCTTTCTTCACCTCTTGAATTATTGTGTGGAGATAATTCATCATATCGGGTTTTCTCACATACGGTTTCCAAGAGTTACTGTAATAAAAATGATCTGGCTCATTACGCACATCCCATGCAAATATCCTGGGGTCGTCTTTGAAAGCACTCACAATGGTCCTCACGTGTGTTAGCTGATCGTTTAGATTATCTTTGGGGCTTTCCCAGTCAAGTAGGGTCACGATGGCCTTCATGTTGTACTTGTCGATTATGGAGAGAACAGTGTTTAGCTTGGAGAGGTTCTGCTGCACCCTCGTCTCGTTACCCCCTCCAAACGCACTGTACTGTATTATTATGCGTACCACATTAATCCCCAGCGCTTTGGCCCTTGCCATGTCCGCATCGATCACATCTTCAATGTCGTAAAGATTCTCCCACATAAGGTTCCATCCGTAATCCCGCGGGAAGTAATTTACTCCTTTGGGCACAAATTCCTTACCGTTTAGATAGAATTTACTGTTGAATACTTCCACAAATGGTTGAGCATCTCTGGTGTTCGCATTTCTGTGCACCATTATGCCAAACTGAGTGAATAATAGGAGGCTTAACAATAACAGCGAAACAAGTATGGCACGGCGCATGGTTTGGGTTATTGCAATTGTGTATTTGTTTTTATCGTATCAAAAGATTAAAGGATGTTTTCCACTATGTCTTCTGAGTCCATCTCGCGGCCGCAATAGCGGCACTTTATTATGATTTTATCCTTCGACACCACTTTGAATTCCGGCTCGATGGGCTCGTTCTGATTGGTTATACAGCGAGGATTCATGCACTTCACTATCCCTTTCACCACATCGGGTACCTTTACCCTATGCTTCGTCACAACCTTGTAATCCTTCACAATGTTCACAGTTGCCGTGGGTGCGATTAGCGAGATTTTATCAAGCTCCCTCTCATCTAAGTATCGATCTTCTATCTTCACCACATCCTTCCACCCGTTTTTGCTTTTCACGTGCATCGCCAAGGTTACTGTTGACCCAATATCCCCTTCTATGCCCAAAATTTTCAGGACTTTCAGGGCCATGCCGCACGGGATGTGGTCAATAACTATTCCATTTCTTATCTTTTGAACCTTCAAAACTTGATCGGTCATTCTATCACCCCTAACACGAGGGCGAGTATAGCCATTCTTATTGGCACTCCGTAAAATGCCTGCTTGAAGTATCTGGCGTGGGGGGTGTAATCTACCTCCGGTTCAATTTCATTAACCCTCGGAAGCGGATGCATGATTATCGCTCTATCCTTCATCTTCTTCACATGCTCCTTCGTGATAGAATATGAGCCTGCAACCTTCATGTATTCCGTGGGGTCCGGAAATCTCTCCTTCTGAATCCTAGTCACGTAAAAAACGTCGGAATCTTCTAAGACATCTTCCAGCCTTTCGTGGATTTCCGGCTCTTTTTTCATCTCCCTGATTATGTGCTTCGGCATTTTGAGGGTCCTCGGAGAGAGAAGGTGAACTTCCGCGTCTAAATAGCTGAGGGCTATGGCCAATGAGTGAACAGTTCTCCCGTATCTCAAATCACCCATGAGCGTGATTTTAAGGCCATCCACGTGCCCGAATTCCTGAACTATGGTGAATATGTCTAACAGGGTCTGGGTGGGATGCTGTCCCGCGCCGTCCCCAGCGTTTATGACGGGATGCTCTGCGAAATCCGCGGCCAGACGAGCGGCACCTTCCAGAGGATGTCGTATGACTATTACATCGCTGTATGCGTCGAACATTCTTATGGTATCAGCCAGGGTCTCTCCCTTGCTAATTGAAGTGGCCGAGGGATTGCTGAATCCTAAAACCTTTCCGCCTAAGCGGTCCATGGCAGCTTCGAAGGACATTCTTGTTCTCGTGGAGGGCTCGAAAAACAGGTTCGCGAGCACATATCCTCTGAGATATTCTTCCCTTTTCTCTCCTTTTGCAATGGGAATCATGTCCCGAGCGATTTCAAAAATCTTCTCCATCTCTTCTTCCCGAAGGTCCCTTATCGATACAATATCTTTGCCTTTGAACATCAAATGGATATGGAAGAAAGGTATAAAAAATTACCTTCTCCTGAAGATTGCGATGAGTGCGGGCACTGCCAGAAGCGCAGGAATCCAAAGCTCTGGAACTGCGTTGCCTATGTTCACCTCATGTTCCTCAGTTTTATCGCTCTTCTGAAGCCCGTCATCCGCGTATACGTAGAAGTAGAGTTTTCCAGTGTGGTTCCCCGTGCTTATCTTTCCCGTCCAATTGCCGTTGTACACGCTTCCGTTCTTGAAGGTCATTGTAGTGACATTGTACGTGCTCTCGTTATCGAATCGATAATATAAAAGAACATTCTGCACTGCCGTGTAAGAAGTGATTCTTGCAGTTACATTCAGATCTTTTCCGTATTCCAAGGTTCCGTTATCGCTGGAATTGTCCACGCTCTCTATTTTCAGGGGCAGAGGCATTGTGGCGAACATGGCGTTATCACCGGGATTTTCTGTGGTATACCCTATTGAAACGTTTCCGAATCTATCGGTCACTATTGTGGAGTAATCCCCTATGAATGAATGGGAGTTGGTCCACGAATCAACCACCACTTCTTGAGAGAATATTCCCGTTTCGTAGGTGTAGTTGCGGTAAATCACATCTATTTCTTTGTTGGAATTGAGCATTCTGTAATACGTGAGATGAACCATGCCGTTGGGTGATACAGAAACAGAAGGATACATATATCTGTAATTTGCTCCTGTTAAATCTCCGACCTCCTTTGTGCTCCACGTGTTCCCGCCGTCGTGGCTCTCCGCGAGGTATACTTGAGAATATGAATCGTTGCTAACCCAAACCACATAAATATTCGATCCATGCGCCGCTGCCTGGGGTATTGGGCCTGATCTTGGATTTTCCTCCCATGAGTTTGAGCCAACGGAACCCACTATTTTTTGCGTAAACGAAGAGCCTCCATCGGTGGAGATGCTCACTGCCATCTGGTCCCAAGCCGAATCAGCAAAATTGTAATGTACCGCTGCGATGAATATTGCTCCAGTTTCGTTTATGGCTAACCCGGGATAGTTGTTGTACCCCGGTAGTTCCATCTTCGGTCTCCAGCTGTGTATCGTTCCATCGGTTGTTCTTGTAAATTCGATTTTTGCAGTTGACACGTTGTCCCATGCCACGTATAAATTTCCGTTCCAGTATGCAGCCCATGGCTTGTCCACATCGTAGGGCCAGATTCTAGCTTCATCGCTCCACGTTTGCCCATGATCCGCGCTCTTTTTAACCACGAGTTGACTGTGCGCCAAGCTGTTTTGCTTTGCCTCGGAGGTGTTGAACTCCATAAGAAAGTAATACACATCATTCCCCTCGCCGGGTACTACAACCGGATCCCCCGCGGCGTCATGAAAATCGTTATCGCTGTCGTTGCCAAGAACCTGATTGGTTGCCCATGTTTTACCACCATCCGTGGAATATGAAAAACCTAAATGAACGTAGCCATTTGACCAGGACACAGAGCGATAATCGTTCCAACCCATGTAGAAAATACCAGAATCGCTTCTCGAAAGGAAAATTTCATTTGCCTCTGGGGAATTGTGGCTCACCTGCACGTTGATGAAGTTAGATCTTTCTTTCACAAATTTTTCCTTTGGAGCATTATCTTTTATCACAAATGCACTGCTGAGTAGAATCGCCGTGACCATAATTAGCAATAGAACCCCCAATAGTCTTATGGGTGAGTATATGAAAGTAGAATATAAAATTTATTTAAATTTCTCGGCTTTTGCCTGAGCAGAGATCTTTGAAGTG
>JALWEL010000214.1 GCA_027014065.1 DHVE2 group archaeon | reverse complement strand
GTGATGAGCGTTCACATAAAGGCTGATGTGGGCGCATACGGAAAGCGGGGCAAGCCTGGAGAGTTCATGCTCGAGAAAATAAGGGATATAGGGAGTAAAGAAGTGGAAGAAATCGCAAACGATATAATAGAGAGAGCGCGCCGAGACAAAAAATCGTTCATAGAGCTGGACTCCCGGGGTGCAACGGTAATTCAGTTGAGGGAATACAGGATTGCAATCACCCGGCCCCCCTTCTCGGACGCTCTGGAGATCACTGCGGTTAGGCCCGTGGTTAAATTAACTCTGGACGATTATTCCATAAGCGAGAAGTTGAAGGCGAGATTGGAAGAACGAGCCGAGGGAATATTGGTCTCCGGCGCTCCGGGGGCTGGAAAAAGCACATTCGTGCAGGCACTGGCAGAATATTATTCTTCCCTCAACAAAATTGTGAAGACCATGGAAAAGCCCCGGGATCTGATTTTGGAGGAGAGAATAACGCAGTACACAGCGCTGGACGGGAGCATGGAGAAAACCGGCGACATACTTCTCCTCGTGCGTCCAGATTACACCATATTCGACGAGATGCGCACCACCTCAGATTTCAAGGTATTCACAGACCTTCGCCTTGCCGGGGTGGGCATGGTTGGCGTCGTGCATGCAACTAGAGCAATAGATGCAGTTCAAAGGTTCATAGGCCGCGTGGAGTTAGGGGTGATTCCACAGATCGTGGACACGATTATCCACATAGAGCGGGGAGACATCGCGGGCGTTCTGACTCTTCGCTACATGGTGAAGGTCCCGTCGGGAATGAGCGAGGAAGACTTGGCGAGGCCCGTCATAGAAGTTCGAGCTATAGATAGTGAGAAGCTGCTCTACGAGATTTACAGCTTCGGCGAGCAGGTTGTGGTTGTGCCCGTTGAAGAAGAATCGAGGGGAGTGTACAAGCTCGCAGAAAGGGAGATAGAGAGGAAAATAAGGGAAGAGTTCCCAGGGGCAAGGGTTAAAGCAAAGGTGACAGGAGATAATGGAGCCACGATATTCGTCAATTCTTCATCCATTCCGGCAATAATTGGAAAAAAAGGGAAGAATATAGAGCGGCTGGAAAGAGCGCTGGGAGTTTCGCTGAACGTGGAAGAATTGGATTCTAAGGTGCGCGAGGAAAAAATAATGGTGGAAATCGAGATGAGAAAGAAGACAATTCGCTTAATAATCGGAGAGGAATACGCGCACAGGAAGATGGAGATATACGCCAACGAAAGGCATCTCTTCAACGCCGTAGTATCTGGGAATGGGACTATAACCATAAGGAAAAGCACAAATAACGGAAAAAAATTGATTCACGCCGTTCAGGAAGGCCGCGAAATTTACGCGGTTCCCCTATGAGAAAGAACAAGTTCCAAATACGACTTCCTCTCCAAATTTTTAAGGTTCAGCTCTTTAACCAATAGCATAACCTTCTCCCTACATGGCCCGTACTCGCCTATGCATTCAATTTCCGTGAACTTCCCCAGATTTTCAACAAAATCAATTGTTATGTTCAACTCCCCCAATTTATAGTATTTTCTTCTCTTTTTCACCTCAGCCACCTTGGTGAACCCCAATTTCTCCAAAATTTGCTCCATTTTTTCCATGCTGTCAAATTTTATGTAGTATTCTTCCCTGCTTTTCGTATCGCTATCCACCTTCGGCCCCTTGTAGGTGAGGGTAAAATCGTTCCTTATTCGAAGGGCTTCATCAGTATCGGCAAAATTTCTGCATGGATGGTTGTAGTAGCAATCTTCTTCGGTTATTTCCTTCACAAATGTTGCACCCATTTTTTTTATTTTCTCCTCAAACTCCTCGGAATCCTCAATTTTCGCCTTGATCTCGACTTCCATACGGGATTAATGGGAGGAGCGTATAAAACGATTCCCATGGAAGAGACACCTACGGCTAAGTCCTCTTACAGAAGGAAAGCTTACAACTAAATGATTGCTCGTTTCTCTCTCTACCCTCTTCCCTTTAACCAAAAAATTTCTTTCCGGATGAAACACCTTTCTTTTAAAGAAAGGGGTTCTAAGAACCTCCAGCGGGTTCTTATCATCTCCAGCAACCGAAAAAGATTGGTTTTATCTAAGGGAAGGGTTTAGAAAGGGAAAACGTAGGTGTCCCTTCTGGGGGTTTTGAAAGGGGGCGAAGCCCCCTTCATAGTGGACCGGGCGGGATTTGAACCCGCGACCTCCACCATGCCAAGGTGGCGATCTTCCGAGCTGATCTACCGGCCCTTAGTTGCGTGATAGAAAAAGAGTATAAAAATTTTGGGAATTCAGACCAGAT
>JALWEL010000213.1 GCA_027014065.1 DHVE2 group archaeon | reverse complement strand
ATTTCTCTCATAATCGAAATAGTTCTCACCTATTTTTACTCCCAATCCATTAATCTTTTGCGTGGCTATGAATTCATCGCAAAACACAAGGATAGCATAGATGCGATAATTTTGGCGGGTATCATAGCGCCGTTCGTGGAGGAGGGAGCGAAGGCGTACGGAGTGATAACATCCAAGAGGTATATCGACGAAGTTGAGGACGGTTTCATATACGGCTCCTCCTCGGGCTTCGGATTCGCCGCAACCGAGAATCTTCTCTACGAGGTCAGCGCGCTTCTATCCGGTGGGCTAATGGCGTGGGCCATGGTTGCATTCATAAGATCAATCGCGTCCGCTTTACTCCACGGAAGCGCAACCGCTATGACGGGCTTCGGCTATTCATACAAGCACATAGCGGGAAAAGGCGGGATGCTCCATGGATACGGAGTGGCGGTGGCCATGCACTCTTCGTTCAACATAATCGCATCTATCCCAATAATTCTCGCGGGGGAAAACAACCCATTAATTTATCTGGTTCCGCTGTTAATCGCTGTGGTCTACGGAATTTCGGCGTTCAAATACATCCGCGTGAAAATCAGATACTTCGATAAACGCTCTCGGCCGTGATGGCGCACGATAAGAAATCGTCTAATGTTCTGAGCATTGTGGAGATTTCATCCGCTTTGGAAACGCATATTATTCTTTTTCCCTCCCTTTCGCATGTGATGTAGGAATAGTTATCCACATCTATGGCTCGAAGTATTCTATCCGCCAGTTCCTCGCTTTCATACTCAAGAATGAGCTTTGAGCTTATCCCAGATAGATTTCCCTTCCCATTCTCCGCGAGTACATCCACTCTTCATCACCTTCCATCTCGAATTCTTTGAGCGATAGATCCAGCATGTCGGCGTAGAACAAAATATACGCTTCCCTCGTTCTTATCCTCTGGGGCACGTTGTCCACAATGGGTGAATGATGCGCTATTATCGCGTGCAAGAGCTTATCACGCATATCCGAGGGAAAATCGATTATTTCCCTTATTTTCTCTTCCACCATGTTGTAGGAAATAACCGTGTGTCCGAGGAGCTTCGCCCGGGGCTTCATCTTTATGGCGGTATCTACCTCATAAGAATCGATTCTACCCACATCGTGCAGAAGCGCGGCGGTAACCAAAAAATCTCGGTCCAAAGAGTAAATCTTCGCAAGGGCTTCGCAGGCCATCGTCACGTTGAGGGTGTGCTCCGCTAATCCCCCTAAATATCCGTAAGGCCCGGAAATCGCAGCGGGGGAAGTTTTGAATTCTTCCACGAATCTTTCGGAGGAGAAAAAGAGATCCAAAAGTTTTGCAAGATGCACCTCTTTCACCGATTCCACGTACCCCATTATTTTCTTCATTATCTCCTCTAATTTATCGCTGGATTCGATGAACCTAGAGCGGTCGAAATTCTCTATCTTTTTGAGAGAATCATACTCTCCGTCCACGGATATGTAAGGTTGATCCTCTTTTTGATATGTCCCTTCCACTTCTATTACATCCCCCTCATTCAGTTCTTCGTACAATTTTTCCGTGTTTTCCACATCTCTGCCCCAGTACTTCACAATTACGCTCCCCGTTTTGTCCCCCGCTTCCAGAACGAAGAATTTTCCGAATTTTTTTCGGTAGTCGCGAATTCCATACTTTCTTCGAATTACGAGCTGAAGGTGCACGTACTCGTTATCTTTCAAATCTTTCACGTATTTCTCCCCTTCTTCCATGGGTGAGGATATGCGCACATGGAATATTTCATTTTTGCTTCTCTTCCAGTTCCATTTCCCCTATCTCCAGCTCGCCGCGAATTCCGTTCCATTTTTTGCGCATGTTTTTCACGATTACTCTCTTTTTGAAAAATGGAGCATCTATCACGAAGCTCTCGTACTCGCCACCCTCACCCGCTATATTTATTTTGTACTTTTTCTCCACTTCCTTCAATTTTTCCAATACTTCGAAATCGATTATTTTTCCCAGATACCACTCGTCCAAGCCGTACGCGTAAACTCCAATTATCATTATTTTAAGCCCAGCAGATAGCATATCCCTGAGAATTCTCTCCTGATCCTTGCCCCAGAGAGGCGCGTATGAAAGAAGACCCAAGTCGGTGCAAACTTCTTCGATTTTCGTCTTTTGGTAATTTGACGCAATTGCCCCGCTCACCACCGCGTCCACATCGTACTTCTCCAATATTTTTTTCAGTTCTTCCATCTCATCCCCTATGCGATAAACATCCCTCGGAATTTCCATTGCACGAGCCTGATACTCGGTCCTTTCAATCTGGGGAATGTGGTACATGTAGGAT
>JALWEL010000212.1 GCA_027014065.1 DHVE2 group archaeon | reverse complement strand
GCTATCGTAATCCCCCATGGCGAGGGCGATTTTCATTCCGAACTTTTCGAATCTTTTTAGCTCTTCGTATTTCTCCATGGCCAGAGCGCGCAGGGGCACGATGTAAATGCTTTTTAACCCCAAATTGAATGCGCGTAGAATCGCCAAGTATCCCAACATCGTTTTACCGCTGGCAGTTGGCACCGACACAACTATGCTCTTTCCCCGAAACACGTGCTCCACGGAAATTTTCTGATATTCGTAGAGGCTCTCTATACCTTCCGAGCGAAAAACATCGATGAACTCCGCTGGCAGAGGCAAATCGCTTAGATCCACGCTACTTTATTGCCCCATAAGTTTAATACTTTTCCCCGCCAAAAACTCAGGGATAATTTTACACTTTAGGGAGATAACATTTTAATGTTGCAAAGATGTTAAATATGAGGAGCTATATGTTATCATGTGGAATGGAACACGGAGGAAGGATTGAAATGCGTTCTTGATGATAATTTCTCGGTTTTGAGTATAACTCCTGAATTTTCCGAAGTGCTGAAATTTTCTCCGGAGGAGGCAATTGGAAGGAAAATCTTAGTTGACAGGGAAGTAATTGAGAAGCTCAAAAAATTCGGAAAATTTCGAGGCCGTGCTGTTTTTTTGGATTCCAACTACGATGCCGTTCACGTTGAATGCTCCATCGAGAAGGGGGAAAATTACGAGGTAAACGTTGAAAGTTACTCTCATGTAGATTCGCACTTGAGGGAGAAGGTGTTCCAGAAAGAGCCGGATCCAATAATGATACTCTCGAAGGATCACACCATTTTAGATGTGAATGAGGCCACGGCAAAACTGCTTAAAAAAAGGAGAGAGGAGCTCATAGGGGAAAAGTGCTATGGGTATATGCATAACACATCCTACCCACCGGAGGGATGTCCTTTAGTAGAAGCGAAAGTTCACGGGAAGAGCGAGGCGATAAATCTGATGAGTACTGTGTTTGGAAACTTTGTAATAAATGTGCAGGAGATAGAACACGGTATCTATGTGCATTACGCCGTGAAGGAGGCGGCAGTTCTTTTGGAGACGCAAAATCGCATGATATCCCTCTTAGAGAGGTACAACAGGATTCTTCTCACAACTGTGGAAGTGAACACCATTTTGATGGCCGGTTCTGAATCAGAGGAGACTTTGGAAAAGGTAGCAAAGAAGCTCATGGAGGTAGAGGAATTTAAGGGAATAATGATTTCAGTGGGTGTTGAAAGTGGAAAATCCACCTTAGTGATTGAGAAGGGAGAGGTTAATGTGCCAGAGAAGAAGTTAGTTTCTGTGAAATGGCCAAATGGCTTTGTGATAGAGATTGAAGGAGTGAAAAATGTCGTATTGCCTGTGAAATACGGCGGCGTCGAGGGGCACATAATCATAAACGTCGGAGACACGAGGATAAGCGATGACGAGTTGAACATACTGAAAACAATGGCCAACAATATAGGAATGTATTTGGAATCGAGGAATCTGGATATGAAAAGAAAGATGGCTCATAGCTATTTGATAGAGGCAATGGGTGATTTCGCACAACTTGTGGATAGAATACGCAATCCCCTCGCGGTTATAATGGCCACGGCCGATGTGGAAATGGAAGATGGTGAGTTGAAAGAGAAGATAATTCAGAACGTGAGCAGAATTCAGGAGACAATGAGGAAGATAGACGAGTTGTGGAATAAGAGCGAGAAGCTCAGGGAAGTTTTGAAGGAGAAATAAAAATTTATTATTGAGGGCATTACCCCCTATGTTCGAGAAAAGATTCAAAGTAACGGAAGAGATGGTCGCCGAAGGCATAGGGCTCAACGTGAAGGTTCTATCTACGCCATCGCTGATTTTGGCCATGGAGATAACCTCGCATGAATCGATAGCAAAAGAATTGAAAGAAGAGGAAACCACCGTTGGAACGGGGATTTGCATGAAGCACATTAAACCCACTAAGTTAGGAAAGGAATTCGTAGTCCGCGTCACCAATTTCGAGAGAAACGGCAGAAAATTGAAATTCAACATAGAAGCGTACGATGATGAAGGTAAAATCGGGGAAGGGGAGCATTACAGGTTCATAGTGAACAAAAGAGAATTCGAAGAAAAACTGAAATGAGCAATATTTAATACTCTCTTTTCCATTTACCCCCATGCGAATCCTCACAGCGCAACTAAAGCCTCGATTTGACATCGAAGAAAATAAGAAACGGATGTTCAAAATTTTGGAGAGGGATGCGGATCTTTACGTTTTTCCCGAGCTTTATCTGACCGGGTATCTAATTCGGGACGAGCTCCATAGAAAAGCCATGGAAATTGAGAGCAAAAT
>JALWEL010000211.1 GCA_027014065.1 DHVE2 group archaeon | reverse complement strand
ATCGAGGACAGAGCCGAGAGAATATGAAGAATTAATGAAGAACTTCATAACTTCTCCAGGGTACCAGTAATCTTCCGAGGAGAAATTAACGGGTGTGCCATTCAAAAGAATCGTCATCTTCTCCGTATCAAGAGTTTTAGGTCCTTCATTTAGAGCAATTATTTCCACGTTTCCATCGTTGTAAACCACCCTTTTTATCGAAATTAAATTTTTCTCGTTTTCGATTATGTCAATCTTGTTGTTGAGCCCGTTCTGGAAATTATCATAAGCGTAAAGTAAGCTATTGAGCAATACGCCGAAGAGCAGGAGCGACGCGGTGAATATTATTCCATACGTTGCAGTCACACTAAGACCCATTTCACATCAACTCCACATACCTTGTGACGTAGGGGGAAGGGGTCATAACGCTCTCGTCCGTGGGCACACCATGCTTTGGAATTATCTTGACCGTTAGTTGAGTCTGAGGCTCCAAATTCAACCCTATCTTCGTGGCGTTGAAAAAGAGCTCCTCGATATCACCCTGCGTTATCACCCAAGAACCCTTTGGGTCCATATCCCTGATTTTCTGGGCTCCGAACTGCCCTGCACCCAAAGTGTCTGGATGAGCCCCCGCGTTGAAAGATGCGCTAGGAGCATAGCTCAATGTGGCAACGGTATATCCGTCGGTCACTTCGATTATTATTGAGCTTATGTTTATGGGTGGACTTCCAGCGATCAAAGATATTTTGATTGTAATCCAGTCGATTTTGCTGTGATAGGGCGGATTGAGTCCCCAAGATGAGTTGTACCTGAACCCACCCATCGAAATTACCTTAATTCCTGTGGAAACGTCCTGAATGGCCTGATTGGATGTCTCCTCCGCCTGCTGCTGCAATTGATAGGAGACGTTGATGAGCAGGGTTGCGGTTACGGCTGCCACTATCACCATTGCTATGAATATTATGAGCGAGCCGATTCCGAACTCTCCCTTCTCATCTCTAATTATTTTCTTCATTTTTTCGGTCACCTCTTGGACATCACCTCCCAGTTTGGAGATGAGGAGAGCACGAAGCTCTCCCCGAGAGAGACCCCGAGGTGATTTTTCTACCATCACCTGCGGGCATCCAGGGTCTCTCCCAATAACTCACAACATCAACAGAATTTAAAAAATTTTTTACTGAGATTTATAATTTGCAAACCAAAAGAAAAACTAAGACGTGATTCTCAAATTTGAGTATCTATTGTATATCCCTGCTCCGCAATCTCAACCTTATATGCCTTGCCCCCCACTTCCTCTATTTCCTTTACAACTTCATCCTGCTCGTCTGTGAGGGCGATCATGCATCCACCCCCTCCTGCTCCGGTGATTTTGGCCCCGTAAGAATGCTTCAATGAAACGTCAATCATCTTCTTAAGCATGGGGTGACTCACTCCGAGAATCGTGAGAAGCTTGTTATTTTTGTTCATGTATTCTCCTATTTTCACGTAATCCTCTTCCTCCAATGGCTTGATAACTTCCATTGTTATTTTTCCTATCTCCTTTATCACATCCCTTGCGAAGGAGTTCCACATGTAGAACCTGCGAACCTTTTCAACCATCTCAGGAGTGTGCCCCTTTATCCCGGAGAATCCAACCACTAATTTCAATCGTGGCACCTCTATGTGATGAATGAACCATCGCGTTTCTCCTTTTGCCACATCCCAGAGGAAATTGTCCATTTTTTTATTCGAGACCAAAATTCCCTTTCCATGTGTTACGGTGCTCGTATCGATGGGACTCGCCCTCCCCTGCGTTTGATACTCCACTTCAAAACCTGTTTTTGCGATTTTCTCCTCCTCCGCTTCATTCTTCATGCCCAATAATCCAGCAACCACCGCAATTGTTATGGATGCAGACGAGCCCATGCCAGACGCCGACGGCACTGCACTCGCAGTTGTTATCTTTAATGGTTCTCCGTCCCAGATCAAATCTATGGCTTTTTTGATATAGCGGTGGTACTTATCAATTAATGGTAATCCATTCACGGAATAATCCACATCCCTCTCGAACATAACTGTGGTTCTCAAATTAATTGCCACCGCTATTGCGGGTTCTCCGTAAACAACCGCATGTTCTCCGAATAGAATTACCTTCGCCGGAGCAGAGGAAATCACAGAAGCAATATCTTCTTTACTTTCATAAACATTTCCCTGAGTCACGGTTATTACCCCGAAATCTTTAAATACCCATCCGAAGATGTGAGAGCAATATCAGGTGGTGATGGAGAGATGAAAGTTCTAAAAGAGAAGGAGAAGGGAGTATCGGAAGTTTTGGGAAGCATATTGGTATTGCTTATCACAGTCACGCTGTTTT
>JALWEL010000210.1 GCA_027014065.1 DHVE2 group archaeon | reverse complement strand
TACAAAGAGTTTTTAGGTGATACTGATTCAGATGTAGCGTGTGTAGGGTATATCCCAGATGAGGAAGCATGGGTGGGGTTTACTCACAGAGCAATGGCTAAGTTCAGAGTTGGTGATTCTATAGAGGTGAAAAAATATTCGATTGTTCTTGATTCAGGATATAATGGAAATGCCCCTGAGGAACTTCGCAAGGAAGAGGACGAAAGAATAAAGAATATTGAGTCATGGATAAAAGATGGCAAAATATTTATTGATTCGCATGAGAAAGCCAAGTTATTAGCCTTTAGGCTAGCAGAGGCAACAGGATAAGCATTAAATCTACTTAGGAGGTATAGAGATGCATACGATTTATCATGTTTTGAATAGGAAGTTCAGGGTCAAGGGATGGAGCAATTTCTACGGGAAATGGATAGAAGGATTTCTTGTCCTCCAAAAGGAAGATCAATCTGGAGAACCTATTGCAACCTTAATTGCTCCGATTTCCCTCGAGTTTCAAGAGGATTTCATAGAAGTCAACCCCTATACTATCTGCCGTTTTACGGGCAAATACATAGACAAAGAAACTCCGGTCTATGAATACGATAAGGTAAAATTCGTTGCAGATGGGAAACCACGTATTGATATTGTCGTAGAGAGAGAAGGAGAATGGGTTTTGAAACTTTACAAACTCCGCATAGACGATATTGATCTGAGAGCAGTGGTTGGGAATGTAAAAGAGAAGTTAAAACGGAAGGGTTTGCGTTTACCGACAGAAGTAGGGGCATGAAATGGATTTGATAGTGCTCTTGGGAGTGTTTGTGGCATATGTAGGAACAAAAGCATTACTCCATGCCCATCTTATTGATATGGGCGATGTTTTTGATGCACTGCTTCTCGTTTTCGCACTATTGGCTATGGTAGGCATTTCTAGAAATTTCTCGGATAAGGAGAACTAAGATGGAGAGTAAAGATTGGAAGAAGAAATTAACGGATGCTAAGAGGTGTGGATCGTGTATTTTCGTTGAAGGTGGATGGGAACACGAATTCGAAGATGGGCATAAAGATATAGGCTATTTTTGCTCCCTTAACAAGCTTATTTTCTCACTAGACTTTCCGCCAATTGCACTTATAGAGAAGACTCCTTCAGATACAACTCCTGTTGTTCACCATTATCAGAAAGGCTGTCCCAGCTATCGCTCTATCCATGAATTTGAGTTGGTACCTCTTACTAAAGAAGATATCCAGAATCTCGACTGGGATCTTCGCGAAATGATAGAAGAGCCAACCAATGAAGACCTAGTCCCATATTTCGTGGTTGCAAAAGGAGAAAGCCATGAGAAAAGATCTCATACAGAAACTAGTGCTAGTTCTTCGGAAAATGAGGGATAGGATTATGGAGGAAGAGGAAATCGCCGCGATTGATGCAGAGGCTCAATACCAAGCAGAATTAGAGGGTGAATATTATGCTTGGGAAGCGGAACAGGAAGCAATGGATCAGGATATCTATTATGACGAACCTCTCGGCTGGTAAAATCTAAGCTACCTCTGGCATAAAGAATAAGAAACCCAAAACAAGGAGGTAAAACTATGGTGTATCTTGGAAATGCATTTTCCATAAATATGCTGGACATCCCCGATCAGGGAAAAGTCACAGTCGAAATAAAAGATCTTAGTACAGATGAGGCTCGGGCGGCTCTGGTGGAACATGGGTTTAAGAGTGTAGTTGGACATCCTTCGCTTGCCCCTGTTCTTAAGAATCTTCTTGGTTTAGACGTCGAATTTAACCGCGAATCCATCACCCTCACTCCAAAGGATATTCTAATTGTTGCTCAGTATCGTGGCCCTCGACTCGAGGAAGGTGCAACCGATCTGCCGGAAGGAGCTGTAATAAGGTTTTACAAGGTTACGATCGGATAGAAAGCCTTTTTGCCGTTCCCCCGGAGTTAGGGTTCAATTCCCTGCTTCGGGGTTTATTTTTTGATTTTTAATAGCAAGAAAACATTGAATCAGATTCGGTATAAAAGACATGAAAGTAAAAAAGATTTCCCGGGTGGCTGCCCCAGCCTGCCTTAACCGACCCGGGCGGGGGTTCCCGCAAGGGAGCTTTGGCACAGGGGAGGAGATTAAAAATGGGAATTGAAGTTACAAAAACGCGGAAGGGCTTCCCCGCCATCTGGGAAGAGGGTGGCGGGATGACGAATACTGGTTTCGCCACTATTGTGGCGGGGCCAAAGGGCGAGAAGCTAAGGCCAGTGTATATTCGCCGGCGAGGCTCTCTCGCCAATACGGAGCATGCATTATTCATTGTTAAGCCCGGTTATCATGTTATCACAGCCGGGCATCATCGTGGAGAT
>JALWEL010000209.1 GCA_027014065.1 DHVE2 group archaeon | reverse complement strand
GTTTATATATTTCCATACTACTAAGTTCTCCTGAAACTAGTTCTATCTCTTTTTTCACCATGTTGATGAGTATCTATTTCCATACTACTAAGTTCTCCTGAAACCCAATTTACAATATATGAATATAACTTATTCTTAAAAAAATTTACTGTGAAAAATAATGTGTCACCCCCCAATTCTGCAATTCCTTTATAAACCCTTACCAACAAAACATTTTAGAATTCACACTGTATGTTTTGTATCATTTCGATTAATCCAAAACTAAGAATATCTCTTCAAAAAATTGTGCTCTCTTATCCCTACTTATATTATCATCTCGGTTGTGTTCTTCTCCACCCCTATCGATATTCTTTTTATTGCTTTTTCACTCGAGCAACGATATATTATTATAGAATCCTCTTCCTCTTCAATTATCTCCTTTAAATCATCAACCATTATAGAATACTGACTGTTGGTAAGCTCGCCTTCAAAAACGGAATTTTGAATCCAGTGCAAATATCTTTTCAGGAACTTGTTTACTTTGTTTACCCTGCTTTCGTCTATGTCGTAAACAAGTACGACGTACATCACCACCACATCCTGAAACTTCTATATTTTTTATCACCTATCACATGCTTCACTAATTTGTAGGCCTCTAACCTCAGCAATCTCCGATAGCTCACCTTCCGATGAAGCTGTTTGTGCATTATTGTGGTCTTCATTTTCTCATCATAGACCTGCAAAAATTTGCGCTTTGCAGAATCTTTAAGATAGTAGCCCAGCTCTTTATTAAAATCACTCTTTTTAATTATGCCGTTGTTTATCACTGTGAATATAACCCGCTCTACGATTACGGGCTTGAATATGTCCGCAAGATCGAGTGCTAGTGAGAACCTACGCTCGGATGGCTCGTGAAGATAACTAATAGAAGGGTGCAAGTATGTGTTGTATATCTCCGTGAGTGTGGCCGTGTAAAGCAAGGAATTGCCATAAGAAATCAAAGCGTTTAACTCATCTCCGGGTGGACGATACTCTCTTTTTTCCATTTTAAACCCGCGGATAAAAGAGTTGAAACTTTTGTAATAATGAGACCAAATCTGCGCTTCCCTGTTCATAATATCCATCACCGATTGACCTTCAATTTCTACATCTTCTATTTTTGATATGTATTCATCTACATCTTTCCCTCTTTTTCTGTAATATTTGAGATTTTTGAGCACATTGTCCTTTATTCCGCCAACAATTTCTTTTGCGATGTACATTCTCTTCTCATTATCAAGGTAATGCTCAACTTGCTTAACTATCACCAGTCCCGAGTTGAGCTGCTCCCGCGGATAAAGAGAGCCCACATAATAACCGTACTTGTTGAAAAAATGAACGGGTATGCCAAGTTTCATAAGATAATAGGCTGCTCCTGACCTCACCGTTATTCGCGCCATGCAGTCTATTTCGCTTATGTCTTCCACGGGCATCGCCCTTTTCATCTCTTTGTTTACGAAGTATATCGTATTTCCTTCCTTCTTTACAATTCCCTCTTGAGTTAGATATAACGGCTTTTTCATGGTATCACACCCAGCAGAGTTCGTAATACGAGCACCTTTTGCAGTATGGTTTTCTCTTAGCCTCCGGTGGTTTTTCCATCTTTGCCACCTCTTCAATCCCGCCAATTATATTCTCTATTTCCCTCTCAATTTCTGGAGTTAATTTTAGATCTTCAGTTTTTCTCTCCTTAGGATAAACCAATCGCCCTTTCGCCTCAATGCCCTTCTCTTTTTTGAGGTAATAGAGATAGTAGTAGAGCTGATATCTCACAGGCTCCTCTAACTTTGAGGATTTCTTGATTTCAAATACTGTAACTCCGTTCTCGTTTTTCACATAATCTAAAGCGATGGTCTCGTCGATCAGTATGTTCTTTTTCTCCCTTTTGTAGCTCTCTTTGTGTATGTGCCTTCCCAGAATTATGTTTTCATCTTCGTAATTCATATTAATTTGATTCAAATAGAACCACAGCTCTCGCTTGCACGCCACGTAGTACTGAACCATCACGCCGGTGATTTTCATAAGGTCACCACACATTATCCCATAAATTTTTTAAATCTGGATGAAATCCGAACTCGTAATCATAACAGTTATCGCATTCAATTATCGGATACTTTCCTTCATCGATTTTAACCAAATTGTTATCTTTGAATTTTTTGAATATCCACTTGTATATGTCAACGGAATTCCAGTAATCAATTTTATCTCCGTTTTCCATTGCAACTTTTGGAATTACAGAGATTTTCACAAGAGATTTGTCTATATCCCTAAGATTTAACATCTCCAAAATCTCGTCATCATCTATTTTTCCAAATCTTATTTGATAG
>JALWEL010000208.1 GCA_027014065.1 DHVE2 group archaeon | reverse complement strand
GGTGTGGAGCATAATCTGGAGCGCTTTGCAGAAGGTTGCGCAGGCGGTGGCCCGGGCGGTGGGGGTGATTGGAAGCTGGATAATTGGAATGATAAAAGCGTTTATGGAAAAATGGAACTCTTTTATGAGCACGATTGGTCAGAGTTATAAAGATGATGTGCTCTCAGTGATGGAGGGAACAAAGGGCATTACTGAAACTGGTTTATTCAGAGATGCAAATATTTTTGGATACAGTTTCATAGCATTTGAGCTGGGAATTGCATTTTTAGCGGATGCTCTTACAGGAGGCGCGTATTCAGCCACATCTGTAGCGCAGGATACGGGATTTGCAGGGTTATCGGAGGTATTTACAGTGGCCACGGGCATGGTGAAGATAATCGGGCCAATGGCAGGTTTTGCGTTTGGATTTCTATTAAGAACTTTGATTCAGAAAGCCGTGGACAACACAAACCTTCCAGAGTTCTGGAAGCAGGTGATAAGCTTTCTTACTTCCGGGGTCATAGTAGTTTTAGGAATTATATATAGCAAGATGATAGGTACTGAGGACATGAAAGCTTTAACGGGAGGCTTCATAGCTTTTACATTCTTCTTACTAATACCGATACTTTTAAAGACCCTCTATCCAAATGCCACGAGTAATGAAATATCTATAGCCACAGCGATAATAAGAGCGGGAATTTTAGTATGGATGAGCTATCTCACAATAAAATCGGTGCTAAGCACGTCACCCACAGATGTTGTTGCAGGAGTAATAGGGATGACCGATGAAATATTCATTGGGTTCTTAACTGCAGATGCTATTTACGAATTAAGCGATATGGCACAGCAATACTTTGAAAGTCTGCTTCATGGAATAGCGACCTCTCAGGGAGGCGGATAAAATGGGCTGGGTGGGGATAGTAAGCAATATCAGTTTGGTTTGTTTATTTATTATAGTAAGTATTGACTTTGTTCTCACGATGATTGCCACTTGCCACCCAAAATATTCAAAAAACAAACTCCTATATGAAAAACTAATGCTACCTGTGACGATCTCTCTTATATTCTGGTTGGTACTTTTTTTGTTATATGGATTGCCTATTTTCTTCACTAATGAAGTACCTGTAAACATTAAAATTGGGTTGATAGTATTATACATAGGAAGCATGGGTTTTGTGATATGGGCCGTTAGACACGAATACCGTAAATATAAAGCATTGGCAAAGGGATCTTCTAGTAATGTATTAGGGGATGTAGAATATGACATATATTAGAATTGGCATAGACGCAGGGATAGTGAGATTGAAGTTGTGATATTAAAACCGAAAACTTTAAAATAGAAGGAGGTGATGTATAAATATGGAAACGCTCACACTGGAGAAGAAAATCGACTTAATATTAGACAAACTGGAGAAGATAGAGGAATTACTATTTATAGAGGAAGCAGAGCCCTATGAGGACGAGTTAGAGGCAATAAAGGAGTATCCGGAGGAAAAAAAGAAAGGCAAATTGGAACTTGTGCCTTTGAAGGAGGCGCTAGATGAGATATGAAGTTTATTTAAGAAGAAAAGCAATAAAATCGATTAAAAGATTGCCTCCAGATATAAAAGAAAGGGTGCGGGAAGTAATAATGAGGCTGAATGATTTTCCTTTAGGGCTGGACGTGAGGAAAATAAAAGGCACGAAAAATAAATATAGGGTTCGTGTTGGTGATTACAGGATAATAATAGAACTTCAGAAAAATATGATTACTGTAATTGATGTGTTACCACGAGAAAAAGCGTATTAGAGAGATGTAAGAGGGGTGGATAAAATGTATGAAAAACCAACTGAATGTTTTCTTGTTTGCTACACGGATCACGATGGCATCGCGGATGGTGCAGAGTACCATTACTGGCACGTGACTCGCAGACTTAGCGTGGACACATCGGTTGCGTACTGCAAAAACCCGGATGTGGACGGCGATGGCATAGTGGACGGGAAAGAGATAAGGGGATACAACGTTACAATTGTGAAAGGCTGGCAGAAGGACGGCACACCTATCTCGGAGATGCGCCGCATCTCGCCGGATGAGCTTGATCCTCTCATTCCCTACGGCTACAACGCCAGCGACGGGTTCCACTGGTCAGACGTGGATTCCGACGGCATCCCCGATGTGGTGGAGGCAATGCTTTCTAATTCCTCCTATTTCCTCGCATTCTACAATTTCACGCATAAGGATGACTGGATGAAAGAGGAGAGAGAAAAATTATGGGACGATTACAACTGGAGCATTGCTTACTACTTCTCCCTCAAGCTGCACAGGAGTTACAGTGTAATCGTGAGCAACATCAACGAAAATGCGAGCAGGTACATATCACAATACATTAAAGCGGCGCCA
>JALWEL010000207.1:932-2360 GCA_027014065.1 DHVE2 group archaeon | reverse complement strand
CCATGCATAGAGAGGACCACTAAAAACATTTATAAAATAGAGGAAAAGCATGGCCACTACACCCGCAAAGAGATGATACAATATCTTCCTTTCATATCTTATACCCAGAATTCTCCAAGCACGATATCTCAAATATGCAAACCCTATTAAAAATGAGAGAAGCGTTGCCAAGGCAGCTCCGGTGCTTTTCAGCCCAAAAAGAGGTATACCAAGTATGGATTTGGGTATAAAAATCGCGTTAAGAACTACATTCGCGGATGCTTGAATTATTCCCATCTTCATTACCTCGTGAGGACGATCTGCCGATGTCAACTGAGTTCCGTATGGTTTGTTTATAACATCCAAATACGCGTAAATCATGAGAATTATGAGAGAGGTGGAATAGGGAATCAACGAGGAACGGAAGATATTTAGTATCTCAGGAGCCATAACTATTGTGAAGAACACGATCGGAACGGATATAAGCGATAAATATCTCTCAGATTGAAGAGTTATGCGAAAGAACTGCTTATCCTTCTTTTCATAATAACTTGCCTGCGCAGGGTACAAAAAGAATGATACGGAAGAACCCAGATATGTAATAAAAAGAGCAAGTTTCTGAACGGTGAAATAACCGCCTACTTCCCTACTGTTCCAGAAGAACTGTAGCATCGTTCGATCTGTGTAAGCCTGAATAGTTGCTACTATGCCAAGTAATGCCAGAGGTATGGAAAAACGAATGTACTCCACAACCAACGCTCTGTGCGGTTTTTTGATAGAGAAACGACCCCTGAACCCCCCGACCACGTAAACCATCAATCTTGAAAAAGTTCCCAGAAGATAAGCATAGGAGAACAGCACACCTAAAAATTCACTATTCCACATAGATAAAATTTTGAAATGAACGGAAAAAACTATTATCATAGAGTCCTGAACAATTACCTGAACAAAAAGGGGTATAATCGATTTTTTAGCATCCATTTTTGCTTGATAGGAGGTCTTGAAAATATTTGCAATGGATGAGAGAAGCATACCAAAAATTGCGATGTACACTGCTTTCTCTAAATATGGAGATTCAAATTTGTAACCAAACACGTCTCCAAGAATGAAAAATCCTCCAAAAGAAATTAAGAGAAACAGAAAGCCTAAAAATCCTTTAATTAATAAATACGCACCCATGCATTCTTCCTTTTCCTCTTTCTGTGTGTATTTTTTAACGTGCGCCGTATCAACGCCCAGTGATGCGAATATACCCAAAAGTCCCGCAATTCCCAGAGCCGCACCAAATATACCCCATGCCTCCTGCCCAACAAATTTCAACGCAAAAAACATGGTTAGATAGCCTATACCAGCTCCGAAAACGTTATACGAGAGAAGAAAAAGAGATTTTTTAGCTATTTTTGAAGTCTCTGTGCTCATACCACTGCTCCTTTAAGTGCGTCCTTGCAT
>JALWEL010000207.1:0-922 GCA_027014065.1 DHVE2 group archaeon | reverse complement strand
TTTCGGCCCACACATCGTAATCGGTAATCGTTGATATGTTGACATAGCACATCTCCAATTCCCTCGCCAATTGCACTTCAGGCACGAGGGTCATACCGATTATATCTGCGAATTGCCTGAACATTCTGCTTTCAGCACGAGTTGAGAATCTTGGGCCTTCTATTCACACATATGTTCCCTTCTCATGGGTTCTAAATCCCAGTGAATTCGAGACTTCGCTGAATACCTTCCGTAGTTCGGGACAGAAGGGATCCGCCATGCTTATATGCACAACCTTGGGGCCATCGTAGAATGTGTAATCTCTCCTTTTTGTGAAATCGATGTATTGGTCTGTTATGACTATATCGCCCGGTTTGTAATCTTCTCTCAGGGATCCAACGGCACTGACACCGATAACCCTCTCAACCCCTATTTTGTGGAGAGCATAAATGTTCGCTCTGTAATTGACCATATGCGGTGGTATGTAATGTCCTTTCCCGTGGCGGGGTATAAATGCAACTTCAATACCGTTGATTTCACCGATTTCCACTTTCCCAGAGGGTCTGCCAAAAGGTGTATCTATTTTCAAACTCTCCTTCGCTTTGAAAACCCCATAGATTCCGGAGCCACCTATTATTCCTATTCTGGGCATTCTCCATCACCTTATTCCCCCATGAGATTGAAGAATAAAAACTTTCACCGAATAATCTAAATCGTGAACGGGAGAAAATTTTTATAGCTGTCCACGTTTTTGCCTTCAACGTGGCTCGATAGGTCAGCTGGATGACCACGCCAGCCTCACGGCAGGCTGGTTCGCATTAAAGATGCTCGTGAAAGCCCTGCAAGCAGGGCAAACTCGCATCACAGATGCTCGTCGCCACGCTTGCAAATAATATGGGCCGGTAGATCAGCTCGGAAGATCGCCACGCTTGCAACGTGGAGG
>JALWEL010000206.1 GCA_027014065.1 DHVE2 group archaeon | reverse complement strand
CGTTTTCATCAATATCCACCGCCGTGACCTCGCTTCCCCTTTTAGCGCATTCCATGGCTATAATTCCGCTTCCGGTTCCTATCTCCAGTACTTCCTTTCCGCATCTCAAATTGTCCAAGAGGAGAAAAGTGTCTTCCGATGGAGGATAGGTTTTCATCAAAAAAGTTATATGGGTGTAATACATTATAATTTCGGGGAGTTAGAATGTCCGAGGAAAAAATCATAGATGAATTGGAAGAAATATCGCAGATGGTTGAGGGAGAAGATACGGTATCCGTTGATGAGGAACTACAGAAGATAGAGGAGCTTACAAGCGAAGAGCCAAAGGAAGAAAAGAAAGAAGAAAAGGAAGCGGCTAAATCAGCAGGTGCGGCGGCGGTGGCTAAGAAGGCAACGGAGGAGAAAAAAGAAGAGAAGAAAGAGGAAAAAGCCCCCGAAAAAATTGAGGAAAAGAAGCCGGAAAAACCAGCGGAGAAAAAACCCATCAAAGCTCCGGAGAAGGCCATAAAACCATCCAACGGATTTCTATACGCTTCTGCATTTCTTATTATAATTGGCCTCATCATATATGGGCTCGCATTCTATCTAAGATGGAACGGATGGAGAATCGTTAACAATCCACCATCATCTGCAGTGGCGATAGGAGGCACTTTACTCATACTGGCTGGTGGAGAGATATACTTCAGGGGCAAAGAAAGGTGAGGTGAAGTGATAATACGGTGGCATGGCCACTCTTGCTTTGAAATTTTTAATTCTCTTCGCATTGTAATTGACCCCCATGACGGCCGTTCAATCGGTTTAAAAACTCCACATTTGAAAGCGGATTTAGTTCTAGTTACCCACGAGCATTTTGACCACAACGCAATTAGAGTAGTCAAGGGGAATTTCAAAATAATAAGAGACGCTGGAAAATACAGAATAGGAGATGTGGAAATAGAAGGCATAGAGGGGTATCACGACAAAGAGAATGGAGCTAAAAGAGGAAAAATAACTATGTACAAAATAAAAGCCGAGGGTATTTCGATTCTCCACGTTGGTGATTTAGGTCATATTTTAAACGAGGAGCAAGTGAATAAAATCGGAAAAATTGATATTTTGATGACCCCCGTGGGCGGTACATACACAGTAGATGCTAAAGAAGCTTATGAGAACGTGAAAATTTTGAAGCCGAAAGTTGTGGTACCCATGCACTACTACGTCCCCGGGCTCAGCTTATCCCTCGCGAAAGTTGGTGAGTTCCTTTCGCTATTCCCAAGAGAGAAAGTGCAATATGTGGGCAATTCCATAGATTTCACAAGGGGAGAATTGCCAAAAGAAACGACAGTTTGGGTATTCTCACTCTAATCAATTATATCCAATCCATTTTCTATCCTGTCGATTTCAACGGAACTCGATTTCTCTCCAACAATAGCTCCATTATCATTGGCAACCAAACTGGCACCTATGTATTTACTCCCGTAATTTGCGGTGGTGAGATACACGGGCACGCCGAATAAATTTTTAAGAAATTCCACTTCGTTCTCTCCGGTTTCAGGGTGAACCAGCATGCCCTTGCCGGTCACAACAGCTGCGGAGCCAACGGTCTTTATGCCCCCTATTGTTCCCTTAACAACTTCCACATCCAAAGCATCTTCTATGAGCTTAACTGTCTCTCGATCAAAATCAACATGAACGAGAGCGGCCTTGTCGTTAGTAAGTATATCGTTTCCAACAGCGTTTATTTTATCCTCCACAAAAAGAACGTTCATGGTGTCAAACAAAAATTTAACATCTTCTTCCGAGGCGAAATTCGTCACCACGGCACCTTTGGAGTTCATAACCATAAGACTTCCGATAAGGTGGCTTCCATCTAAAATGGCCTCGTGAACTTCAACATTTAAGGTCTTTGCTATCTTATTTTTCACGCCATCATCTATCCCACGGGGAACAACCGCCAATTTATTGTTGACGGATAAATAAACGCCCACAAAGGGGCTTCCAAAAATGGAGAGTTTCGCTATCATCACTAATCAGCCATGAGAACCTCTGCGCTCTCTTCTTCCTCAAACTTTATGACCTTCACCGTTATCTTGCTCGGTGGTTTCTCGATCCCCCTCTTCCAAATCTCCTCGTTAACGCGATTATCGATCCACACGTTCTCCTCTGGTACCTTCATGTGCCTCGACACGAAGCTCCTTATTATCTTGATTGCGTAATTGGCTCTCCTCGAGCGAGATATGTTTTTTACATCGCGAAGTGGTATGTTATAAACCCTCTCATTCTCTGCCACTTGTATCACCTCACACTTTCAACTTGTTCCTTCTCCAGTTCCGGCGGTGGGGATGCGTCTGGACTCTTCTCTGCGTCCTCATCACAACCCAAGCCGGCACTCTCATACTCTGCTTGACTCTC
>JALWEL010000205.1 GCA_027014065.1 DHVE2 group archaeon | reverse complement strand
GCAGTACCGCATAACAGGTGGCTTTGAGGAGTGGAAGAGGATAGGATTCGCAAGAATAGAGAGGGATATGCTGGAATTGAACGCTGCCCTCGTAAATATATTGGTCGAAGAAGAGATTCCCGTGGTTTCTGTGCCCCCCCACGCGTTCATGATCATGGGCGAAAAGCAGGATTTGGATGTGTTCGATTATCTCATTAACTACGGGTTCGTTCCAATGAGCTATGGAGATGCCGTTTTCGACAAGGATAAGGGAATAAACATATACTCCGGCGACCTTCTGATGTTGGAACTGGCGAAGAGATACAGGCCGGAGAAAACGATATTTCTGACGGATGTGGACGGCATATACAACAAACCCCCGGGGGAGAAGGGAGCGAGGGTGATAAAGAAATTCAACAAGAATGATAATGCCCGCACTGAGATAAGCGTCACCGACGTGACCGGAGGAATGGATTTGAAGATAGATGTGATGAAAAAGATTGCAGAGTACAGCAAGGTCTTCGTGGTGAACGGCTTTTATCCCGAGAGGTTTGTGGACGTGATTAATGATAGGGACTTTATTGGGACGGTGGTGGAATGATAGAAGACCGCAAGTTAGAGCACATAAAAATCTGCTTGGATAAGAATGTTGACGCATCTCACAATTACTGGGATGATGTGATTCTAAAGCATGTCACGATACCGAAGGTCGATTTGGAGGACATAGATCTTCGCGTGGAATTTTTAGGCCGGAAGCTTCAGGCTCCAATAATAATCGACGCCATGACTGGTGGGCATCCAGTGGCGAAGAAGATAAACGAGAATATAGCACGGGCTGCTGAGGAACTCGAAATAGGAATGGCTGTTGGTTCCCAGAGAAGCGCAATAGAGAATCCGAATTTAGAAGACACGTATGGGGTGATTAGAGAATACGAGGTGCCACTTCGCATGGGGAATTTGGGGGCTCCGCAGTTCTCGTTGGGATACGGCGAAGAGGAAGTTCGAAGGGCTATAGAGATGGTTGACGCCCATGCTTTGGAGATTCACTTCAATTATCTTCAGGAGTCGGTGCAGCCCGAGGGAGATCGAGTGGTAAAGGGTTTAATGGACAAATTGAGCCAAATTGCGAAGAAATTCACCCTCGTTGCCAAGGAAACCGGAGCCGGATTCGATAGGGGCTCGGCGGAGAAGCTCAAAGAAATGGGATTTAAGGCAATCGATGTAAGTGGTGTGAGTGGTACGAGCTTCTCGGCTGTGGAATTTTATCGCGGGGGAAAGATGGGAAAACTCTTCTGGAACTGGGGCCTGCCGAGTCCGTATTCTCTCATAACACTCAGGGATCTGAACATTCCTCTGGTAGGTTCCGGCGGGATAAGGAACGGGTTGGACGTAGCGAAGGCTCTGGCGCTTGGAGCAGATGTAGCCGGTATCGCCAAAGAAATTTTGAGGTTTGCCACAAAATCTCATGCGGCTGTGGTTGAAAGGATTGAGGAAATAATTCAAGAGATCAAAGTTGCAATGTTTCTCAGCGGAGTTTCTAATGTGGAAGAGATGAGAAAAGTTGATTACGTTATCAAAGGAGAGTTGAGGTATTGGCTATGAAAAACGAAGAAGTTGAGATGCCCCTGCCCACGCCTTGCCCTGTTTGCGGGAAGAAAACTCTGGTTTACAGAGCTATGGAGTTAGACATTCCCAATTTTGGCAAGTGCTTGGAGAGCACAATAATATGTAAGTCCTGCGGGTACAAGCACAGTGACATAATGATGCTCGAGACCCACGAGCCCACGAGATACCAGATTGATTTGGAATCCGAAGATGATTTGAACGTGAGAGTTATAAGGTCAACATCAGGAACCATAACTATTCCCGAAATAGGGGCGAAGATGGAGCCCGGCCCTTATTCAGAGGCGTTCATAACCAACGTGGAAGGTGTTTTGAATCGCTTTGTGGATATTTTAGTGCAGCTTCTCCACACTTACCCTTCTAAAAGGGACGAGATATTGGATGTTCTCAGAAAAATTGGGTATATACGCCACGGGAGAATGAAGGCAACGATGATTATCGATGACCCATTCGGAAACAGTGCAATTCTCTCTGATAAGGCGAAAAAGAGAAAACTGAGTGAGGAAGAAGTGAAGAATCTAAAGACCGGAGAGATCACATTCACGCCCGAGGACATCTATAAATTAAAGGGTGCAAACAGGTAAATCTCGTAGATAAGAGATATCCCTTCTCTCGTATCTCAAGAGCACCGGCCTTATTTTCACACCTATTTTTACAGCTTTCCAGAAAAGAGAGGAGAATTTTTCATCGGTCTGCGCGTTTGGGAGAAAGCAGCGGGAATCTTCACGAAACACTAAAATGAGTAGCATGGCATGATTTCCTTGCTTGATGAATTCCATGAGCTCCTGGAGATGCCTCGCGC
>JALWEL010000204.1 GCA_027014065.1 DHVE2 group archaeon | reverse complement strand
AGATAGCACTCCACCGGGTCTTCCGGGTCCCTTTGAACCGCAATTTTCAGCGATTCAACCGCATCCTCGTAGCGACCTAACTTGTAAAAGCACATTGCACGCCAGTACCACGTGTCCCCGTAATCGGGATTCAGTTCCAACGCGGTTTCCAAGTATTCAAGGGCTTCCTCCGCATGGCCTAAAGCGCAGAGGGCATGGCCTTTGGCATGCCAGGCGTAATCGAATTTCTTATTGAGGCTCAAAGCCTTCTCGTGAAAGGGAATCGAATATTTATGCATGCCCATTCGGTCTAAGGCGTTTCCTATATTATTCCATGCAATCTCGTAATCGGGATTTATGGTCACTGCCTTCATGAAATACGGGATGGAGGGCATGTACCTCTTAAGGTTGTAAAGCGCGTTCCCGATATTCTTCCAGGCCACCGCGTCTATGCGCTCCAAAAGCAGAACGTTCCAATAATCATGTACTGCCTTATTGATCTTTCCCATGGCGTGATATGTGTATGCCCTATTGTACCATGCCTGCCGGTAATTTGGATTTATCTCAAGAGCTTTGGTATACGCATATATGGCGTCTTCAAACTTTCCGAGGGTGAAGTAAGTGAATCCTTTATTGTTCCACGCCTCGGCGTTGTTCTCATCAATCTGCAAAGCGGTTTCGTAGCTATTTAAAGCTTCGTCAAACAAATTTTGCGCGTAATACGCGTTGCCCAGTGCGTTCCAGTACCTAGGATCATTTTTTATGCTCAGGGAATACTGAAGCAGGGAAATGGCAGAATTAATGTCCCCTCCGTCTAGCAGAACCAAGGCGGCCGAGTAAATAAGATCTGGGTCGTCGCGGTAGATTTCTATGGCGTACCTCAAAGTTTTGCGCATCATGGTCAAATCGTTCATGAGGAGATAGAGATTCGCAAGATCCACGTACGCCTCCCTCAAATTCGGATTTAGAGTGAGCGCCTTTTTATAATTATCCAGAGCAGCATCGTATTCCCTCAGGAAAACCAGGGAGTTAGCCAAATTGTAATACGCGGTGGCGTACTCATTGTCCAGTTCGATAGCTCGCATGTAGCATTCCACCGCCTCCCTGTGCTTACCTAAAGAATCCAGCGCAACGCCGCAATTGTTGTAAACCACTGGATCTTCGGCGCCAGATTCGATTAAATTGCGATATACTTCATACGCCTTCTGAAATTCCCCCGAGCGCATGAGTTCCTCTGCATCACTGCGATCCACGGTTAGATGATGTTAAGAATGTAAATAAGGGTTTCCATAGAACCGCGAGGGATATTCCAACCGCTAATGCTAGGGAATCAGTTAGAAAATCCACTGGGTCGCAAGAACGTCCCGGCACGAAGAATTGATGAATTTCATCGGAGGCTGCGTAAATCGTTCCGAATAAATACGAGTGAAATGGTTTCTGAAAATACATGAAAATCGCAAACGAATAAAAGAAATACAGGAAAAAATGGAATACAAGTGAGTATGGAGATACCTGAGAAGGAATCTCATTTCCACTGATTGAAGATATGGAGAAGATAAGAGAAGAATAGAGGAAAAGAATTATGAGCTCATTTCTCCTCTTCATACCTCAACCTCATCATCTCTTTGCTTCTTCTAATTGTATGTACCCCGAAGATGAACAATCCGTAGAGGATGCTCAGAAGCGCCATTATGGCAAACCCGCTGAAATAAATGAAGTACTGGAAAAGCTTATCGGGAGTTTCCCTTATGATCTCCCCGTAAATTAACGCGTTGTTGACGGTTATCTTCACATTGTATATACCCTCCGTTGTGTTCAACGAGAATCGATAGTAGGTTTTGTTGTTCTTTATTGTTCCACTCACATTTCCACTTTTAACCACATGGCCAGTGATTGTGTTATTAACCACATAGTAGAGCGTTGAGTTGGTTGCATGGGAATACACCACCTCCAACGTCGCAATTTTGTTGAAATCGGTGGACGAATAGCCATGTACCTTCACCTGCAGATCCCCCATGCTGAATGTTTGCACATCCACATTGGCAACCTGATGCGAGAATATGAAGAAGAAAAGCACTACACCGATTATTATGGCGGGAATTCCATACGCCAATCTCTCCCTATTTTTCCAAACCTTTAGGAATTTGAATATAAGAAAAACTATGATTGGAGATATTACCGTGAGAATCCATCCAACGAAGAACGAGCCCGTAACTGCAAGTATTGAGAGCGCGAACGAAAGAATCTGCATCTTCTGCCCCGCAATTGCCTTAACGATATCCATCGGGCGTGATATGATTTGGTCATATTTAAAATTTGCAATTGAGAGAAAGCATTAAATTCCACAATCCCATTTCTCGGTGGAGGTATTAATATGACGTATAAAATCGCCGTACTGCCTGGAGATGGAGTTGGAAAGGAAGTGATCGAGGCCGCGATGATCGTTTTAGATGAGATTGCGCTGGACGCAGAATACATGTACGGAGATATAGGCTGGGAATTCTGGCGCCGTGAGGGAAATCCTTTACCGGAGAGAACGATAGAGTTGATGAAGCAGACCGATTGCGCGCTTTTCGGAGCCATAACCTCTAAGCCAAAGGAAGAAGCGCAGAAGGAATTGGCGCCGGAATTGCAGGGCAAGGGATTGCAGTACTACAGCCCCATAGTGAGACTTCGCCAACTTTTCGATTTGTATGCGAACGTTCGCCCCGCGAAGGCATACAAGGGAAATCCACTAAATTACAAAGACGATATCAATATAACTGTTTTCAGAGAGAACACCGAGGGGCTCTACAGCGGAGTCGAATACTATCCCGTGCCTGAGGAAATCGACAATGCGTTCAAGGAGCATCCGAGGTATCAGAAATTCTTAGGTGAGGATAAAGCGATATCGCTGAGAATAATATCCCGCAAGGGCGCGGAGAGAATAATAAGGGCCGCATTCGAATACGCTAAGGATAATAATCTGAAGAATGTGACCGTCGTGGAAAAACCGAACGTTCTGAGGGAAACCAGCGGATTGTTCGTGAGGGTCGCCCGTGAGATACACGAAGAATACCCCGATATCGAGATGTGGGAAACAAACATAGATGCGCAGGCCATGTGGCTGGTCAAAAATCCGGAGAAATACGACGTTCTCGTAACCTCTAATTTATTCGGCGACATAATATCCGACCTCGCGTCCCAGCTCGTGGGAGGCCTGGGATTCGCAGCATCGGGGAACATCGGAGATAACTACGCCGTGTTTGAGCCGGTGCACGGCTCCGCTCCGAAATATGCGGGTCAATACAAGGTGAACCCAATAGCCACGATACGCGCGGTTCGCATGATGCTGGATTACTTGGGAGAGAAGGAGAAAGCGGCTCGTTTGGAGAGAGCAATAGAAGAGGTCATAGCCGAGGGAAAAGTGCGCACTTACGATTTCGGCGGAGACGCGAGCACGCTGGACATGGCGAAGGCCATAGCGAAGAAATACGCAGAGCTCTGATTTCATTAACAATTTTTTCTTGATATTTCTCCTTTTTGACGGATATAAGAAATTACCCTCTCCGAGTTTTTCACCGAGATTAACAAAAGGAAATATTTTCTGCCCCTCACCTCGAGTAGCAATTTCTCCATTCGAGGCATATTGAAAGCCCTTATCCACGAGCCGTTGTATTTTATCAATCTTATTCCATATCCCACATATGCAGGGATTTTTTTCGCCTTCTCCGCGGAGCATATATCTTCCCATGGAATTCTCACATGGTACAGGGGAAATCCCACTTTGAGGTAATCGGAAGTTAGCATCACGGAGTATCGCCAGAATGCAATGGATAGAAAAAGAAAAACAACTACGAAAAGAACCAATACCCAGTTAGGCGCAGGCCTGCTCCCCACGGGGCCCATGAAAATCTGAACAATTAAAAGAACTATGAAGACAATGGCCACAGAGAGCATTATAAACAGAAAGAGAAGAAAGGGAGTGTGCTCTTCAAACACAACCTCCGCGCTCATTTGCTCCACTCTTTGAGCACCTTCTTGAGAATTTCGTACGCTTTATTCACATCGGCCATTCGAACATGCTCGTCCTTGGTATGCGCGTCCCTCAAATCTCCGGGCCCGAAAACAACGGTGGGCGTACCTTTATCCACTAAGTTCTGGGCGTCGCTCCAGCTTCGAAAACCTCCTAACTCTGCGTACTTCAAAAATTCCCTAACCCGTCTCTTCCTCGGAGATATTTCAAAAGGAGGGGAGAGATCATAAATCATGTGGTTCACGTTGTACTTTCTGCTTATTTTGTTCACTTCATCTATTATTTCCACCGCAGTCTGTCCCGGAAGGTAAACGAAATCCACCAGAGCCTTCGCACTCTCCGGAACTGCCAAAAGATAATCGCCGCCGTCGAACATCTCCACGTTTATCGCGGGTTTTCCTAAAAGCTTGTGTTCCGCGTTTAAGAACTTCAATTTCTTGAGGGAATTTATGAACTTTATCCCCTGCCAAATCGCATTTTCCTCTTCATTTGCGCATGAGCCGTGCATGGCCTTTCCCCAGAATTCGAACTCTAGCTCGAGGCTTCCCGCTTCGGCGGTGCAAACCCGCAGGGATGTTGGTTCCATTGTTATTGCGAAATCATGTGCATATTTCTCCGCGTACTTCTTCGAGCCTTTTCCCTCTTCCTCCTCGTCCACAAAGAAAACATAGCTTACTGGCAAAGAATCTCGAAACTCTTCTATGAGTTTGAGCATTATTAAAACGCCAGCCTTATCGTCCATGACGCCGCGACCCCACAGAATATCGCCCTCAATTTCCGGAGGGAAATAATCGCCGACGGTGTCAACATGGGCATTAACCATGAATTTCTCCTCCGGATTCACAATTATATTGTACCGCTCCTCGTCCACGGGCATCTTCTCGTAGTTCACCCCTAAAGAATCCAATTTTTCTTCGATGTGGAGAAGGATCTTAGATTCGTATCCCGTCTCACTCCTTATCTTTGCGAGTTCCACAAGCTCTTCTATTTTTATTTTCATACGCCCCCATGCCCTCATGAAAATTTAATTTTTCCATCGTAAATCGCAAACTATATAATGGTAAAACTCATTTTGTAAAATACAGGTGATTGTTTATGCCGGAGGAGAATATTGATGAAATAATACAGGAAATACTGAGTGAAGAGAAAAAAGTCGAGGAGGGAAGCGAGGAGGAAATTATACCCCAGGAGGAGCTGTACGAATGCCCCGTTTGTCATCATCAGGTATATGAGGATGCAAAATTCTGCCCCTACTGCTACGCCGTTTTTGAAGAGGACGTTGATTACAAAATGCTCATAGAAACTCTAATTAAAAAGCTGAAGTTCATGATTCCCCTCGCCAGAGAACTTAAGATTCCCATGGGAAAGATTAACGAAGACATAAAAGAGGCAAAGAAATATGCAGCCAGCAACGATTATCCTACAGGCTACACCCATCTCCAAGAGGCATATTTTACCCTTATGAAGACCATGGTTGATGAATACAAGAAGGAGATGGAAAAATATGAAATAATGATGGGCCTGAACGCAGACATAAGAAACATGTACACCAAAGCCAGCGAATACTTAGAGGACTGGGACATGGAGAACTTCGTGAAAGTTTTCAACGAGATGAAGGAAAAGGCCACCGCTCTCTCTCGCGACCTTAAGGCATACCTTGAGAAACTGGAGAGCGTGGAAAATGCCTTAGAGATTGCAAAGGGATTCGGAATCAATGTGGATAAATCAATAAACGTTGTAGATACCTCCAAAGACATGGCAGACGCAAAGAAATACAAGGAAGCGGTAAAGGTTTTGAACGAAGCACTGACGCCTATAAAGGACGAAATTCAGGAGAAGATGCAGGCGTTTTTGAAGATGGTCAAGGAAGAGGTAATGCGAGCCACATACTCCGGAAATTCCAACGCTAAGAGCATTATAAAATTAGTTAGAGAGCTCAAGTTCTACTGGGACGAGGGGAATCTGGTGAAGGTCCTAGAGAAGATGGACGAGATCAACAAAGAGATGTCAAAATAAAAATAGATAGGCAATGAATCCCGCGAGGGCCCCGCCGTTGAGGTAGGGCAACCCGGGCTGGGGCTTACCGCTGTTCACCATGGCGGTTAGAAGAATCATGGCAAGTACCGCACCTATTAAGGTGAATATCCCCGCAATCAACCCGTAATTGCGCGCGGCGCTGACCACCATTATGCCGGGAATCATCACGTCTCCGAAGCCCATGTAATACGCATCCCTCTCCTTTTTCTTGGTTTTCTTCTTCACGGGAGATTTCGCATTTTTGTAGGAGAAACTCGATTTCGCCGGTAAGATAAACAGGGCGGGGAGATTGTGCTCTATCACATTATCCGCAAGGGAGACCATGTGCTTCGTCTTGTAAACAGAAATGGCGTCGTAAATTGCAAGAATGGCCAGAAACACAACCACGGGAATCATTCCGAAGGATATCCCGAATATCAAAGCTATACCGACTGCCATTAAAATTCCCGTGAGGTTCATCATGTACCACTCCGGGTATTTTATGAGCAAGATGGTTATAAAGATTGCAAGAGTAAGGGAAATAAGATCCGATGCAGGAACCGAGAAATAGTAAAATATGGGAAATAGTGCGAACCACATGCTCCAGGCAACCGCAAAGTAGAATATAGCCTTCAAAACTCCCGTTTTTTTCTTCTTCGCAATGTAGAGTATCACTGCGGTAACACCGATTATATAGAGAACGTAGAAAACCGCAACCCACGGATTATTCTCTTCGCTGCCCATTGAGCCCTGATAAATCATGTACGCGGGCATGAGGACGAGGGCAAGTAAATTGGCCACGATGAAAATCATGAACATGTTGAGCTGCGCCACGGTGTCTTCCTTAACCATGAAATGATAAAAGAGTTAAGAAGTAAAATACTTTCGCACACTAAACGTTGGCTACGATGCATTCCTCAAAATTTCCCCTTATCTCTTCGCAGGAGGATCTCAGGACGTCGGGATTCAAAGGTTTCAATTGGGAGTAACTGGGATCTAAAGTTCCTCCCCCGGTGGAGAACTGCTGGATAACGTACCTTTTTGAAGGGCCCAACCAGGACGCTATCTCAACTATATCCTCTTTTTTTAGCACGGGTACGAATGTGGTTCTGAATTCGTAATCTCGAGCGTATTTTTTTATCAGCTGCACACTTCCCTCTATTTTTTCGATGTCCACAGATACCCCCGCGAGTTCTTTGTATCTGCCTTTGGGCGCTTTAATATCCATCGCCACGTAATCCACAAATCGTAGTAATTCTCTGAGAGTATCCGGATTGGAACCGTTCGTATCTATCTTCACAGGCTTGATTTTTCTTATCTCTTTTACGAAATCCACTATATCTTTGTGCATTGTCGGCTCTCCTCCCGTGATGCACACTCCATCAATCCAATCCCCCAACTCCTCGACTCTGGCAATTATCTCCTCTTCA